>JBJOIV010000024.1:0-24665 GCA_046046955.1 Bacteroidota bacterium
ACCAGTTTGCATAAAAAAAATGTTAAAAATATTAATGCCATCCAGACGAAAGTCTTTCAAGCTCTCAAATGTAGAAAGAAAACAATTGCATGCAAGACATTTTAAATAAATATTCAATTATTTAAAAATTTAATGTAATAATTATTATTTTTTATATAATTATTTTGATATTGAGCAAAATGCGTTTAATATTGACTAAATTTGTTTCATCAATCAGCTTACTATGGAAAAACTGAAATTTTTTGTTGAGAATCAGGCATTTGGCGTTTGTACTCGCTTAGGAGAGAAGTTGAATATTTCCACCAGCAGCATTCGGTTGTACTTCATTTATACCTCGTTTATCACGATGGGTTCCCCGGTTATTATTTATTTGATTTTAGCCTTTTGGATGAATATCCGTCGCTATCTACGTCAAAGAAATAACCCAAGTGTTTGGGATATCTAGAATTTCAATTGACTGAATTTCTTTTTGCCTTCTAGGAAATAGTCTTTTAAAATGCTGCCTTGGTAGCTCTGAGGCCACATTTTATGTAGGTCAGCGGGTAAGTTGTGTTTTTCTTTTTCGCTAAAAAGGTAGACGTAAAATCCGTAATGTGCCTTCAGGATAGCCGTGAAGGAAGAAAATTTACCCTCTGTTAAGAACTTGATTCCAGCAATTCCATCCAAAATCATACGTAGGAAGATAGTGAAGAAGCGCTGTGAGGGTTCTAGGTTTTTGTAAAGTAAAATCAGGTTGTTACGGAAATTCAAATAGGTTTTGAAAGGGTTTTCTTTGTTCAGAGTTCCTCCGCCTACGTGCAATACCTCGCTCTCAGCTACAGCCGCGATGGTATATCCTGCTCTCTGCATGCGCCAGCATAAATCGATTTCCTCCATGTGTGCGAATAAATAGGCATCTAATCCACCTACTTTTTGGTAAACATCCGCACGAACCATCAAACATGCACCAGTGGCCCAGTTAACGGTTGCTGTGGCATATTGTCCTTCGCTTTTTTCTAATGTATCAAAAAGGCGGCCTCGACAAAAAGGATAACCATAACTATCCCAATACCCACCAGCAGCGCCTGCATATTCAAAATACTCCGATTTTTGATAATCTAAAAGATAGGGTTGTGCTGCACCTACCAGAGGATTCGCTTCAAAATGCGCCAATAAAGGTGCAAGCCAGCCCTTGCGTGGGGCTATGTCTGAATTCATCAAGACATAATAGTCAGCTTTGATTTGGCCTAATGCAAAATTATAACCACCCGCATAACCTAGATTTTCTGCCCAAGAAATCACGGATACCTGAGGGAATGAAGTGGCTAATAAATGTAAGGAATCGTCTTTGGAACCATTGTCAGCCACATAAATTGTCGCATCGGGAGTGTTTTCCAATACGATGGGCAAGAAATCAGCGAGGAATTTCCGACCATTATAATTCAAAATGACGACGGCAACAGACATGCCACAAAGGTAATCGAAAACAATCAAATTAGAATTTCTTTCAGAAAGATGTATTTTTGTTCCTTCATTAACAATTTGATAACCTATGTGGTCAAGCTTTTTTCGCAAGAAATCCATCGATAAAATTATTTCTGATCAATTAGAGATCGAAAGTTTAGAGGGTAATTCCATGGATCGCAACCTGGGAGTGCGCGACTTGACCTTCATGGGGGTGGCTGCCATTATCGGAGCTAGTATTTTCTCTGCGATTGGTCAGGCCTCAGCGAATGGAGGTCCCGCCGTTTCTATGTTATTTGTTTTTACGGCGATGGCCTGTATGTTTACGGCCTTCTGTTATGCTCGTTTCGCGGCCACAGTGCCTATTTCTGGTAGTGCCTATACCTACGCTTACACGAGTTTAGGGGAGATTGTTGCTTGGATTTTGGGTTGGAATTTGCTGTTAGAATACGCCATTTCGAACGTGGCTGTGGCCATTTCCTGGTCTAAATACTTTGTAGATCTTTTAGAAGGTTTAGGAATTCATGTGCCTGAGTTCATGACGATGGATTATTTGTCTGCTAAAAGAGCCTTCTCAGAAACGACCACCGCCCTAGCCTCAGGTCAGAAATTTGAAGCTTTGACAGTGAATTTACGAGAAGGATACACGGCCTATCTATCGGCTCCGACTATTTTTGGCTGGCATTTTGTAGCAAACATCCCTGCTCTTTTAATCACGGTAGCCATCACGTATTTAGTGTATATCGGTATCAAGGAGTCGAAAAACACAAACAACATTCTTGTTGTTTTAAAGCTGCTGGTGATTATGATTGTAGTAGGTGTAGGCGCTTTTTATGTGCAGGTAGAGAACTGGACGCCCTTTGCGCCCAATGGAATCTCTGGTGTATTGAAAAGTGTGGCAGCCGTTTGTTTTGCTTACATCGGATTCGACTCGATTTCTACAACAGCAGAGGAGTGTAAGAATCCGCAGCGGGATATTCCCAAAGCCATGATGTATGCCTTGATCATTTGCACGGTTTTATACGTATTAGTGACGTTGGTTTTGACGGGAATTGTGCCTTCAGGTAATTTAGCGGGGATTGAGGATCCGTTAGCCTTCATGTTCATGCAAGTAGGCTTGCCAGGAGTAGCCGGAATCGTAGCAGCTAGTGCCGTGATCGCTTTAACTTCAGCTTTATTAGTGTATCAATTAGGCCAGCCACGTATTTGGATGACCATGTCACGCGATGGTTTATTGCCAAAAGCCTTCTCCCGCATTCACCCTAAATACCGCACTCCTTCGTTCTCTACCATCATGACCGGAGTTCTAGTCGGTGTTCCAGCCTTGTTTGCAAACTTAGAAGAGGTGATTAATTTGAGCTCCATTGGTACGTTATTCGCCTTCGTTTTGGTTTGTGGTGGTGTATTAGTTTTAGATCTCGATCCCGAGAATCAAAAGAAATCCAAATTCAAGATCCCTTACATTAACTCAAGCTATTATGTAGGCATTGCCCTTCTTGTAGCCTTGATTTTAATCACGCAATCTGGGGTAAATCTAGGCGAATGGCTTCAGGGATTATATTCAGGCGAAGCAAAAGCCGATCACGTCATCATGGCAGGCTTCTTCTTAATCTGGGCGGTGATGGCCTTTTTTAGTGTAACGAAGAAATTGTCTCTGATCCCTGTTTTAGGCTTGTTGGTTAACTTATATTTGATGACTCAAATGGGCGCCACGAACTGGGAGCGCTTTCTGTATTGGTGTTTGGCCGGTGTGGTTATTTATTTTGGGTATAGTTACAGGAAGTCGAAACTAAATGTAGATTAGAGAGTATAGAGTAGAGAGTATAGATGGGGTATTTATCCTTCGGACTCTTTTCCTTCGGACATAACAAAAAAGGGAGCAAACGCTCCCTTTTTTGTTAATTTATCTCTACTCTCTACTCTATAATCTATACTCTAATCCCTGCTTCTCCCATTCAACAAATTCAAATAATAAAGCAACTGCGCTAGCATACCCAATGCCGCCACGACATAAGTCATTGCTGCCCACCAAAGCGCATCTTTCGACATCGCGTATTCTGCAGGCGTAACGATTCCTTTTTCTTTGATCCAGTTTAAGGCTCTGTTCGAAGCATCGAATTCGACCGGTAAAGTGACAAAGCTAAATAGCGTTGCCATCGCAAAAAGGGCTACACCGATTGCTAATAGGGTTGAGTTTCCAGTAGAATACAGTGCGAACATGCCTATCATCAATAAGATGGGCATAAATCCATTCGCGATGCTCAACATGGGAACTAGGGCGCTACGCAATTGTAAGAAGGAATAAGCTCTAGCGTGTTGGACTGCGTGACCACATTCGTGGGCTGCAACGGCTGCAGCTGCGGCGTTTCGACCATGGAATACATCCTCACTTAAATTAACCGTTCTGTCAGCTGGGTTATAATGGTCCGTTAATTGACCTCCCACCGAGATGATACGTACATCTTGGATGCCATGGTCAGCCAGCATTTGTTCGGCAATTTCTTGTCCAGATAAATTGCTTTGCAAAGGCGTTTGGGAATAGGTTTTGAACTTTGATTTTAGTCGCCAAGAGATAAGCATACCTGCGACCCCGAAAATAATGGCAATGAAATACATAGAATTAGTGTTTAAGTTTTTGAATGATTTTGGTGGTTGAATAGTCTGGCACTAAGGCGATGGTTTTTACTTCCCCGCCTGCGGCAATTACTTCTTTGGCCCCTACAATCGTCTCAATTGTATAATCGTCACCCTTTACTAGCACATCAGGAGTCAGCGCCTGAATGAGTTCCAAAGGGGTTGACTCCCCGAAAATAATCACCATCGAAACAAATCCCAAAGCCGCGATCAGCCGTGCCCGAGCATATTCCGAATTAACGGGTCTCTCGATTCCTTTTTCCAGGGTACGAACAGAGGCGTCAGAGTTAACGGCGACGATCATTTGGGTGCCAAATTCGCTTGATTTTTCTAAGTAATCTACGTGACCTAAATGCAGAATGTCGAAGCAACCGTTTGTGAAAACGACTTTGTCTCCGGCAGATTTCCAGGCTTTTCGACGCTCAATAGCTTCAGATAGCGTGACTATTTTATGTTCAGTTCTGTTCGACACGAGACGAAATTTTGGGTAAAAATAAAGTAAGTATAAAACTAAATCCCCCTAATAACAAGAGGGTGATCATTTGAGTTCCGTGGAAAAAGGTAGCCAGCATAAATCCGTCTTTGTAGGCTAGGGAATAGAAAACGAAAGCGGATGCCACTAAGCTGTGGTAGGCGCCTATGCCCCCTTGGGTAGGAGTGGCCATCCCGAAAGTTCCCATCACTAAAACAGTTAATGCGGCGCTAAGGCCTAGGTTTTCGCTGATGGGGAAGGCTAAAAATAGGGTATAGGTGCTCAAGTAATAACACAGCCAAATTCCAACGCTGTAGCCGATGAATTTTCCGGGAGCAGCTAGGTTTCGAATGCTACCGATTCCGGCGATCCAGCCTAGGAGCATTTTGCCTATTTTGGATTCCTCGCCGATATTTTGAAGGAAATCTTTGAACTTCCAAAGCACCCCTAAGCCAATTAGTCCAAGCGCCGAAGCGACGATAATTAGCGTTCCTGAAGGCAAATGCAACGTAGGGAAAAGGCTTTTTTGAAGCGGCTCCCATTCGAATAAGAAGGTAATTCCGACTAAAACGACAAGGCTTAACAGGTCGACAATTCTTTCGGTGATTACCGTGCCAAAAGATTCTTCAAACGGAATGTCTGCCGTCTTTTTCAATGAACCACAACGCGATACTTCGCCTAAACGGGGTACGAGAAAATTCGCAAAGTAGCCGATTAATACAGCAGAAAATGTGCGCACAGTGCCGGGTTGATAGGACATGGCGCTTAGAAGTTGCTCCCAGCGCAAGGCGCGCAACAGGTGTGAAAGGATGGCAATCACTACGGATACAGCTACCCAATTATAATCGGCTTGCTGGAAGGTCTGAAGGATATCATTCCAATGCAATTGGCTTTTGGAAAAAGCCCAATACAACAAACCAGCTGCTAATAAACTTGAAATAAGGTATTTTATTATCGACTTGAGCATCTTGTTTGTAAATCAGATCGCAAATTAAAGACCTTTCATTGTATAATGATGGTGATAATCCGATTATTTTTTTGTATTTTTGCAATGTTTTTTGGGGTATTTTGCCCCTAGTAATCAAATTAGAATGGCCAAATTACGTATTCTTTACGTTTCAAGTGAGGTAGATCCTTTTCAAAACACGTCTAAAATTGCTGATTTCGTTCGTGCCCTTCCTACTGCAATGCAGGAGAGAGGTATGGAGATAAGAATTTTAGTTCCTAGATTCGGTTCGATCAATGAGCGTAAAAACCGATTGCACGAAGTTGTTCGTCTTTCTGGTATTACCATTCCAATGGGAGAGGAAGAAAAGCCTTTGACCATTAAAGTAGCGAGTATTCCTGCTGCGAAATTACAAGTATACTTCATTGATAACGAAGATTATTACCAACGTAAATATGTGCTTAACGATAAGGAAGGTGCATTTTATGCGGACAATCACGAGCGTGCTATTTTCTTCTGCAAAGGAGCATTAGAGACTGTAGTGAAGTTAGGTTGGGCACCCGATATCATTCACTGTAATGATTGGATGTCTAGTTTAGTGCCTTTGTATATTTCGACGCATTACCAAAATCACCCGATTTACAAGGATTCGAAAACTATTTTCTCTCCACACAATTCTGCTTTTGATTTTACGTTTGAAGCAGACGATCTGATCGAAAAAGTGAAGATCGGAGATTTAGACGAAGCACACTTAGGTAGCTTAGCCGGTGGAAATTACGAAGCATTTATCAAGATAGGTGCAGAGTATGCTGACAAAATAGTTTCTTTAGAAAATGCGGATAATAGCCGTATCCAATCGATTATTGATGAATATCAACATAAAACCTCTCAAAACATTGCCGACAATGACCTCGATTTCTTCGAAAAAACGTACTTGGAAATGTCCGGCAATTAAATGGGTAGGAATTCTTTCCTTATTCCTTGCATCTTGTGATACACCTAAAGAAATCGGTGACGATTTGTTTAGCGTGGAAGTGGGCTTGAATTATTCAGATACGTTAACGGTTAAATCGTCATCGGTTCTGATTGATTCCATTTATACGGGTTCTCCTAGTACAATGTTAGTGGGAAATTACAATCATCCTGTACTTGGATTAGCAGAATCAGCCGCATTTACGCAGGTTTCTAATATCGATACTTTGTTCGCGAAAGCAACTTCAGTATATGATTCACTGACTTTACGTTTAGCCTATTCAGGTTACCAAGGGGATACAACCAAGACGCAAACCTTGAGCGTATATCGTTTATTGGATAGTTTAAACAGAGGTACTGATTATTTCGCGAACTCTACGATTCGTTCTGATGCGGCTATTTTAGGGCGTCATACTTTTGCACCTCGTCCCATCCGAACAAAGGCAATGAATGGAGATTCCATTCGATTCGATACACTTCGTTTTAGAATGTCAGATACCTTTGGTCGTGAATTGTTAAGTAATTATGCAAATAAAACAGTGGCTGCAGGTGGAAAAGGATTTAGGGATTTTTTCCCTGGTTTGTTGATCAAATCAACCTCTAGTTCATCCGCTGCCTTACTTGGTTTTAATCCGGGTTACTCTAGAATGACCTTGTATTTTCACAACGCCGGTGAAACAACAAGCCTAAGTATGGATTACTATTTTAGTTTATCGAATGCGATCTTACCAGAAATATTAGCTCGCTTCAATCAAATTAAGTCCACAAAAACGGGAGCCTTGAGTGCCTTGCAAAACCCTGGTAATATCGTTTCTTCTACTAATACCAGTGGATTAACGTATATCCAAGCAGGAACTGGAGTAGCGACGAAAGTGGAGTTTCCTTATTTGTTGAACTTGAAAGGGAATCGTAACGTAGCGGTGAACAAGGCTGAATTAGTTCTAACAGCGGCTGATAATATCGATTTACAACAAACCATAGGTCAACTTTCTATTGTTGAAACGAATGCGACGAATCGAACTTTACGTAATAGTTATGGATTGAAATATTTGCTATCAGAAGGTGGAGGAAGTGTCTTAACGGCAGCCATTGATCCAGCTTCGAAATCGTATACATTCAATGTGACTACGGCGATGCAATCGCTCTTAGTGGGTAAGCAAGCTAATTTGGGTTGGTTAATTACCCCAGCCTTGACATCCAATTCCGCTGGAAATACGAGAATCATCAATGAGAGTGCACGTTTTGTGCCTTTGCAAGGGATGAAGGCTCGTTTGAAGATCTATTATTCTTATATTGCCAAATAAACTCCGGCATCATGGCGAATCTTCGGGTAAGCTTGGTTCAAACTGATTTAGTTTGGGAAAATCCCACCGCTAATTGTGCGCAATTAGAGGAGAAGCTAGCTATTCTAGCCGGTCAAACAGACGTTATTGTTCTGCCTGAAATGTTCGCAACGGGTTTTTCGATGACCGAATTGGGGGTCGAAATAGGCAGAGGCCCAGCGCTTCAATGGATGCAATTGCAGGCAAATCGCCTGGGGGCCTTAGTCGTAGGCTCCTTAAAAGTCAAACACGGTACTTCTTTTTATAATCGACTTTACGCAGTTGAACCTTCGGGTTCTTATTCATCCTATGATAAGCGACATCTATTTCGCATGGGTGGGGAGCACGAATTCTATCAAGCCGGAGACCAACAGGTTATTGTATCGTACAAGAACTGGAAATTAGCGCTTTTTATCTGTTATGATTTACGTTTCCCCGTGTGGTCTAGAAACTTGGATATGGCTTACGATGCGGCTATTTACGTAGCGAATTGGCCTGCACCGCGAGCGAATGCCTGGAGAACACTTTTGCAGGCAAGAGCGATTGAGAATTTGGCCTATGTGATTGGGGTGAATCGGGTAGGAACAGATGCGAATGAGTTAGCCTATGCGGGTGATTCGCTGCTTGTTGATTTCAAGGGAGGTTTAGCACTTGATTTGAAAGCGGAAGATCAGATTTTGACCGCGGAATTGTCTGCCTCGGAATTAGCCGATTTTCGGGCGAAATTTCCAGCTCACCTGGATGCAGACTCCTTTAGTTTGTCTTCTCTTTAAAGAATTTCTCCAAATCGGTAATTTCCTTCATCGGACTATCACTTACCAGCTTTCCTTGGTGAATAAGTAATACGCGATCGCAAATGGCTTCGACTTCAGATAAAATATGGCTGGAGAAAAGGATGATACGGTCTTTTTGGAGGCTTTTAATCAAGTCTCTGATTTCATCCCGTTGATTCGGGTCTAAACCACTGGTAGGCTCATCCAAAATCAAAATTCGCGGATTGTGAATAATAGCGAGTGCAATACCAACGCGTTGTTGATAGCCTTTTGAAAGTTCTTGTATCTTTTTGTGCGCCTCTTTCTGCAGACCTACCCATTCGATCACCTCTTGGACCCGTGCTTCCAGTTGCGGGATTTGATGGATTTTACCGATGAAGGCCAAAAACTCTCGAACATACATCTCCGCATACAAGGGATTATTTTCAGCTAAATACCCGATCTGTTTTTTAAGCTCAATCGAATGTGCTTGCGGGTCTTTATGGTCGATTAGGACGCTGCCTGCGGAAGGCTGAATAAGCCCTAAGAGCATTTTTAGGGTAGTCGACTTTCCGGCACCGTTTGGCCCTAAAAAACCAACGATTTCACCTGGCTCCAAACGAAAGTTTACATCAACGACAGCGCTTTGATTCCCGTAGTTTTTGCTTAGATTTTTTACCTCGATGAACATATTCACAAAGGTAGTCAAAAAGGGAATTATTTCGTGTAACTTTGTGTTTCTGATTCAAATGCCTAAAAAATGCTAGATAAAATTCGCTTAGATCGTATTGAAGATGCCTTGGAAGATATTCGCCAAGGTAAAATTATTATTGTCGCTGACGATGAAGATCGGGAAAATGAGGGCGATATGATTTGTGCTTCAGAGGCAATTACGCCTGAGATTGTGAACTTTATGATTAAGGAAGCGCGCGGTTTAATGTGTGTTTCATTAACTGATGAACGTTGTCAGGCTTTAGGACTTGAGATGATGGTGAATCAAAACACTACATCGCATGAAACCCCCTTTACCGTTTCAGTCGACTTATTAGGGAATGGTTGCACTACGGGTATTTCAGCTCAAGATCGTGCCAAAACCATACAAGCCCTAGTAGATCCAGCTACTCAGCCGGCAGATTTAGGTCGACCTGGCCATATTTTCCCCTTGAAATCACGTTCAGAAGGCGTTTTGCGCCGCACTGGTCATACGGAAGCTTCGATGGATTTCGCTCGTTTAGCGGGCTTTAAACCCTCAGGAGTGTTGATTGAAATCTTGAACGAAGATGGAAGCATGGCACGTTTGCCAGATCTACGCGTCATTGCAGACAAGTTCGATCTGAAGTTAGTGACGATAAAAGATTTGATTGAATACCGGTTAGCGAAAGAATCCTTGATTAAGCGCGAGATCGGTGTGAATATGCCTACCGAATGGGGTTCTTTTGAATTAGTGGCTTTCAAGCAAATTAATACGGGAGATACGCATTTAGCCTTAATTAAGGGTAGCTGGGAGAAAGACGAGCCGGTCATGGTTCGTGTGCATAGTTCTTGCGTGACGGGTGATATTTTTGGTTCTTGTCGTTGTGATTGTGGTGAGCAATTGCACGCAGCGATGGAGATGGTGGAAAAGGAAGGCAAGGGCGTTATTTTGTATATGTTCCAAGAAGGCCGAGGCATCGGTTTAATCAATAAATTAAAAGCCTACAAACTGCAAGAGCAAGGCCGTGATACGGTCGAAGCTAATTTGGAATTAGGCTTTGCCATGGATGAACGTGATTATGGCGTAGGAGCTCAAATTTTACGCGATTTAGGCGTTCATAAAATTAGATTGATTTCGAATAATCCAAAGAAAAGAGCCGGACTAATGGGCTATGGATTAGAAATTGTTGATTCTATCGGAATTGAAATTCCAGCAAATCCACACAACAAGAAATACTTAGAAACGAAAAGAGATAAAATGGGGCACGCGATTCGATAGAACCGCGCGCCTTTCTTTTATTGATTCCCTAGAATGATTGGGGCGCTTTTGCCACCCATGATGATCACTTTCGCATTAGGGGACTTGGCTAATTCTTTTTGGGCAATAATCGACTCGTACTGCAATTGCTTATCACTTAAGCCGGTTGATAAAATCTTTTGGTAATCGGCGATACCTTGTGCCTCTACACGCTTTCTTTCTGCTTCTTGCTTCTCCTTCTGTAAGACGAACTGCATCTTTTGAGCGTCTTGCTCTGCATTGATTTTCGACTCAATCGTGGTCTTCACAGAAGTAGGTAGGTTGATATTACGAATCAATAACTGCTCTAAAACCAAGCCTCTTTTCTTGAAATTCTTCTCGATATCTTGGTAGATTCGTTGTTGAAATTCATTGCGTTTTAAAGAATAAAGGGCCACAGCATCGTAATAAACGGCATTGTCGCGAATCATGGTACGTGTGATAGGTCGAACTACCTTGTCTTTATAATCTTCACCTATTTCACGTAGAACGCGAGGGGCCTCCGACGGGATGATGCGAAATAATACGGTTAAATCAACCACTACTTCAAGACCATCAGCGGTTAAAACGCGAATAGCATCGTCGCCTTGCTTATCTCCCTCATCGTGAACGCTAGACATCGTGTAATTTTGTGTTTTCGCGTCGAATACCACGACCTTAGCTAAGGGATTGACAAAGTTAAGACCACTGTTTAAGGTAGACGTTTGCACTTTCCCAAAGACACTTTGGACCCCAACTTCACCCGCATCAACTTGTTTTATGGCTGAACTGGTTAAGCCAAGGATGGCAAAAACACCGCCCACCGCTTTTAATGTTTTGCTGTATTTCGAAAATACAAGGTTGGGATTTGAAATCGCGTTTCCTGCGACAAATAAGAGAATCCCTAAGAAGATGAAAAACATATTTTTTTAGATTTAAATGTGGTCAAATTTATCATAAAGTATTCAATAATCCCTAATTTTGAATATGATTGAAATCAAGGGTTTATCAAAATCTTTTAACGGTCGTGTAGTGCTCGATGACATTAGTGCGAATTTCCAACAAGGAAAGACGAATATGGTCATCGGTGGTAGCGGAACGGGGAAGTCTGTTCTGTTGAAATGTATGATCGGGATTTTGGTGCCAGAACAGGGCAAAGTGCTTTACGATGGACGTGATTTCTTGACGGCTCATCCCGATGTGGTGAAGGAGATTCGCCGTGAAATGGGCGTTCTATTTCAAGGAGGTGCACTTTTTGACTCGAAATCGGTGTTAGAAAATGTGCGTTTCCCCTTAGACACGCTAAGTTTGATGCCCTTAGACGAAAAGAATGAGCAAGCGATGCTTTGTTTGCAGCGGGTAGGTTTAGAAAATGCAGCTTTGCTCATGCCATCTGAGATTTCAGGTGGGATGAAGAAGCGGGTAGGCATTGCTCGAGCCATCGTGATGAATCCTAAATATCTGTTTTGCGATGAACCTAATTCAGGTTTAGATCCCCTAACAGCTGTTAAAATCGATTATTTAATCCAAGAGATTACCCAGGAATACAACATGACGACTGTCGTTATTTCACACGATATGAATTCGGTGATGCGTATGGGCGAGTCGATTATATTCTTGAAGGAAGGAAAAAAGATTTGGGAAGGAAATTCAGATTCCTTTCATCAATCGGGCGTTCCCGCTTTAGAGGAGTTTTTATCAACTAAATTATTTTAATATGTTTTCTCTACGTAAGTATAATACGTTTGGGATTGAGGCGGCAGCTAGTCAATTCGTAGAGATTAGTTCGGTGGAAGAATATGTTTCACTTCGTCAGAATGGTGATTATTCAAACTTGCCTCACTTGTTTTTAGGTGGAGGAAGTAATGTATTATTGACCAAAAATCAGGACGCTTTGGTAGTGAAAATCTCCATCCCAGGGATTGCTATCGTGCAGGAGGATGCGGATTTTGTGTGGGTAAAAGGAGGTGCAGGGGTTGTTTGGGATGAATTTGTGCAATATACAGTAGATAAAGCTTGGTCAGGTTTAGAGAATCTTTCTTTAATTCCAGGGACTGTGGGCGCTGCTCCGATGCAGAATATTGGAGCTTATGGAGTCGAAATTAAGGATACGTTTGAGTCATTAGAAGCACTTAATTTAAAGACCTTGGAGATCGAGGTTTTTGATGCCAAAGCCTGTGCATTTGGTTACCGGGAGAGTTTCTTTAAGCGCGCGGGAAAAGGTCAATATTTAATCAGCTCAGTTACATTTAAATTAGCGAAGAAACCATCTGTGAAAACTTCCTATGGTGCTATTCAGGAGGTGTTAGCTACTAAAGGAATTAGCCAGCCATCCATTCGAGAGGTCGCAGATGCCGTTATTGAAATTCGTCAAAGTAAATTGCCAGATCCGAAGCAGATTGGTAATTCGGGTAGCTTCTTTAAGAATCCAACCGTTTCAGCTTCAGAGGCGGCTCGAGTTATTTCAGAAAATCCAGGTATCCCACATTATCCGGTGGAAGGAAGTTCTGACGTAAAATTCCCAGCCGGGTGGTTTATCGAAAAGGCCGGATGGAAAGGATTTAGAAGAGGAGATGCAGGGGTGCACGCAAAGCAAGCTCTCGTTTTAGTGAATTATGGGGAGGCAAAGGGTGAGGAGATTTTGGCCTTATCAGAAGAAATAAAGAAATCGATTTTAGACACTTTCGGGGTCGTTTTAGAGACCGAAGTAAATATTTTATAACATGACATTACCGACTTTAGAAAATTTAGGAAAAGGCCCCTTCTTTTTGATGGCAGGATCTTGCGCGATCGAGAGCAATGACCTTGCTTTTGAGATTGCGGAGAAAATCGATGTTCTGACGAAGGCTATGGGAATTCCCTATATTTTCAAAGGTTCCTACCGCAAGGCTAACCGGACAAAAATTGATTCCTTTACTGGAATTGGTGATATCAAAGCGTTGGAAATTCTTCAAGCAGTAGGAAAGCACTATTCTTTGCCTACGGTTACGGATATCCATGAAAGCTCCGAAGCAGCGATGGCAGCGGCGTATGTAGACGTCTTACAAATTCCCGCTTTCCTTTGCCGTCAAACGGATTTATTGGCCGCAGCTGCTCAAACGGGTAAAGCGGTCAATATCAAGAAAGGCCAATTCATGTCAGGCGCATCCATGCGCTTCGCAGTGGAGAAGGTATTGCATGAAAATCCTGAAGCGGTAGTTTATTTAACTGATCGCGGTAATTCGTTCGGTTATGGTGACTTAGTCGTGGATTACCGTAATCTTCCAGAGATGTCGGCGATGAATGTCCCGGTCATTATGGATTGTACACACTCTTTACAACGCCCCAATCAAACAACGGGTGTTACCGGCGGTCAACCGGCTTTAATCGAAACAATTGCCAAAGCAGCTATCGCGGTAGGCGCGGATGGGATTTTCATCGAAACTCACCCTAATCCTTCGGTTGCTAAATCAGATGGGGCTAATATGTTGCCGTTAGATCAGTTGGAAGGTCTATTAGAGAAATTATTGCGCGTTAGAGAAGCGATTGTTTAATGCATTTTATAGATCATTTGTAAGGTGATATCCGTTTTTTGATCACCTTCGATGAGGTCAAGGCTGCTGCCAATCTCCATTCGATCAGTATAGTTGATTCGTGCCCATTTCAAAGCGAGCTGTATTTCTCGGTTCCCTTGGTAAATAACTACTAGATTTGTTTTCCATGCCTTCCCGAAATAGGCAGGAAGTAGAAAAGAAAAGGGCACTCCTGGTTCGTAGGCATAAAGCCTCGTGTCATAGGAGGGAGAATTCACCCAAACCAAACGGTATTGTATTCCCCATTTCCCTCGATCCCATTTCGTATCCTGAAGTAATAAATAGCCTTTTTTGCTTCCTGTTTGAGTAGCCATAAGTCTGAGATGAAAATCCCAGGATTTAATGGCCACATAATGCCCATCCAAACTGATTTGAAGTAAATCTTTTTCTTCCTTTCGGGTCCATTTTCCCTGGATAAATCCCCTAGCCCTGTGTCGCTTTTCCCAAATTAACCTAGACAAGATCTCCCAGCCGGAGGTATTGGGCTGAGAGACCTGGTATTTCGGCCCAGGAAAGTGAAAATAATCTACAAATGAACTAAGTCTCCACTGTCTATTTATTTGATAACTATGGCCCAGGAATAGGCCTATTTCGTTTAGGTTCTCTGAGTTTTCAGAGAGGCCATTGGAAGTAGGACTAAAATAGCCGGAGGAATATAGCCTAAATAGATAAGAGAGATCTGTTTTCTTCGAGACAGAGGTGGCTCCAGATTGTAAAATGGAATAACGTTGTTTACCCGCATATGCGAATTCTCCCACCAATCGAACGTTTCTGAAAGGGTATTGGAAACTGACAGAATAATTTCTCAATGTTTGCCCTGACCATTCCGCTTTTTTATAGCCTGATCCCTCCGGTTTAGGCAAGGACCAATGCGTAAATACGGAATTCAATTGAAGTACGAAGGGAAAGGATCGAGCGGAATAGACGAGGTTCGCTCCCAGCGTTCTTTCCTGCATCGCATTTTTGTGGCTGATTTCAGAAGAGGTTCGGTGAAATCCATCCTCTACTCGAGATCGAAGGAAGGGCTGGCCGAGAGAGTCAGTTCCAGTAGTTGCATCGAGGTTTCTGAAGGACGCGAAGGCTTGTATGCGCAGGTATTCGCTGAGTTTAATGGTGGTATTGATTCCTCGGTAAAAGCCATATTCCGTACTTGAGCTATAGGCTAGACCACCTAGATGGAATTTTTGGGTAGCCTTAATGCTCTCAAAACTCTTGCCTAAGGAAAATCCACCAGATTGGACTAGTCCTTGTCCCCACTGATTCACAAAGTCCCCCAAAATGATTTTTTCAATCCTACCTTTCGATTTAAATTCAATGAAGCCACTACTAAAGTCGCTAAGGTCCTTTTCCCCGGCATCTTTTTGAAGCAGAAAGCCTAACCTAAGGTTCGAATTGAGTTGGCCGCGGTAACGGAGCGTTTGGTTTGTCCGATCGCCTACATACCGAACTCGGCTTTTTAAGTCGGGATCCGTGAAGCCTTTCTTGGTTTCAGCTGTCCAATCTGTTTTGAAAAGGATTTGGTGCGTAGAAGAACTGGGTTTCCACCAGCGAGGGGTTGTTAAGCTACAGATTAGAAAGTCTTGGGTTCTTCGTAGGAACCCCAGGTCCCAGGAGGGAATGGTTTGTAATTCTAAGATAGATTGGAATGTGCCTATTTGCTTTCGATAGGCGATAAAATCAGCGATTTGTATGGAGGTGAAAAGGAGGGAGGATTGCATTTCCTGTTCACTCACTAAATTGATGTTCAGCGGATTAGCGAGGTAATAATCGAAACTGGATTGCTTTTCCTCTTCCTCCTGGGTGGGGATTTGGGAAATGGCCAGAAAGGAGCAGAGTAAAAGCAGGATCGTTTTCAAGTGTTTTTTCTTGAAATTACGTCGGAGCTTTAGGATTCAGATTTTAAAAACTGATAATGAAAATCACTTAGTTGAACTTTCGTTCGATGAGGGTATGAAGTTCCTCCCAAATGGCTTCGTTTTCAGCCACTCGGTAAGCATGGTAGCGATTCATCAGCTCTGAAGCCCAGGTTGTAGCTTCTGCCTCATTATCGATATATTGGATTAAGTACTCCAATTGTTCCACATCACCTTGGAATAATTCTTGGATGAATTTAATGCGTTGGTGCAAAGGGATGGTATCGGCGATACGCTGGGTCATTTGTGATTCGACTTTGGCCTTCAACGAATCAGATGATCCACTTAATAGATCTTTCAGTCGGGTGAATTCCTCCTCTGTAGAATCTTCTAGGCTTTCTGGAGCCTCGAAATACACTTCGCTTTTTAATAAATTGAATGGCTCCGCTGGCGTTTCAGCGGCTGGGTAGTCCACAGGCTCAGTGAGCGTTTCAGCAGCAGGGTAGTCCACAGGCTCCTCAAACGCTGGGGCATCTGCTGAATCATACGAATTCAATAGATCTGCAAAACTAGGCTGAGCAGGCTCAGCGGCAGGAACCGAATGGTTTTCAATCCAGGATACCCAAATAAACTCCGGAAGAGCCACTTGGTATAACAAGGTTTGTGCAATGCCTGCCCACTTTTCTTCAAAACGAGGGCTTGCCCAAGGAAAATTAGGGAAAGCTTGAGCTGCTTGAGATGAGTTGAGCTGGGCTAAAAGTTCAATTTGAATAGCTTCAACGATGGGAGTGGGAACTTCCCAGGCTAATACCTCTTGAAATGTGATCGATTCTGCTGAATCATTCCAGTAGTGCAAGAAGATATTCGGTGTTGCCATGTTATGATTTAATTTCTAGTATTTCACAAGCCATTCGAGCCGCGGTTTGTTCCGCTTTTTTCTTAGAGTAGCCTTTTCCTTCCGAGACTTTTTCGCCGTCTAGCATCACCAAAGCGGTAAATTCGCGGTTATGGTGCTCGCCTTCTTGGTCCAGTTCGAAAGCCACTTTTTTGCCTTCTTTCTGTGCCCATTCAATTAGCATGGATTTGAAGTTCGGGTTGTTTTGTACAACGGCTTCTAAGTCAAAGTATTGTGTTAGGATTTTTTTAATGATGAAGTTTTGGGTAAAGGCAAAACCTTTATCTAAATACACCGCCCCAATGAAGGCTTCCAGTGCGTCTCCATACATGGAAGTACGTGACATGGATGTTTTGCGTTGGACTTCGAATTCGATGACCTCTTCTAAGCCTAATTTGCGGCCAATAACGTTTAGAGATTCGCGGCTGACCATTCTAGAGCGGATTTCTGTTAAGAAACCTTCGTCTTTGAAGGGGAATTTTTGGAACAAATACGTCGCCGTAATCATACCTAAAACGGAATCGCCTAAGAATTCTAGGCGCTCGTTTGACTCCTTATAGTTCTGAGAGATACTCTCCTTCGAGGCTGAAGCGTGTAAAAAGGCTAGTCGATATAACGTTAAATTACTCGGACTAGCCCCAATAAGATGCGTGACCGATTTCTTTAAGAATTTCTCTCGCTCGTCTAGTCGAATCGGATCTAACCAGTTTAGGAGAGATTTTACGGCCATATTTGTCTTAGATTTTTCTGAAAATAACGGTTGCATTGTGACCACCGAAACCAAATCCGTTGCTCAATGCGACGTCAATTTTACGTGCCTTACCCACATTCTCCGTTAAGTCGATACGTTGATCGATTTCTGGATCGCGGTTAAATACGTTGATCGTAGGAGGTACGAATTGGTGTTGAATCGCTAAAACTGACGCAACAGCTTCAACAGCACCTGCACCCCCTAATAAGTGACCTGTCATCGACTTCGTCGAAGAGATGGCAATTTTGTAGGCATGCTCACCGAAACAATCAACGATGGCTTTAATTTCTTGTGGATCACCGATTGGAGTTGAAGTACCATGTGTATTCACGTAATCTACTTCTTCTGGCTTGATATTTGCATCTTCTAAGGCATCAATCATCGACAATAAAGCACCATAACCCTCTGGATGTGGAGCTGTAATGTGGTGAGCATCAGAAGAGAAACCTCCGCCGATTAATTCCGCATATATTTTCGCGCCGCGTGCTTTTGCGTGCTCGTATTCTTCTAAAATCAAGGCGCCTGCCCCTTCACCTACCACGAAACCATCGCGATCCACATCGTATGGACGTGAAGCCGTAGCTGGATCATCGTTTCTAGTAGACATCGCGTGCATCGCCGTAAAACCACCGACAGAGGCGATTGTCACTGGCGCTTCAGATCCACCCGTTACACACACGTTAATACGTCCGGTACGAATGTAGTTAAAGGCATCAATGATCGCGTTGTTTGCTGAAGAACAAGCCGAAACCGTTACGTAATTAGGGCCACGGAAGCCATTACGGATGGAGATTTGACCAGATGAGGAGTCAGCGATCATCTTAGGGATAAAGAAAGGATTGATTTTCGGTGTTCCGTCTCCTTGTCCGAAATAGATCATTTCGTCCTCGAAAGTCTTTAAGCCACCGATACCTGACCCCCAGATAACGCCTACTTTGTTTTTATTTAATGTTTCCATGTCAAAATTCGCGTCAGCAATCGCTTCATCAGCGGCTACGACAGCGTATTGTGTGAATGGATCCATTTTACGAGCTTCTTTGGCATTAATAAAATCTTCTACCTTGAAGTTCTTTAATTCACAAGCAAAACGAGTTCTGAATTTTTCCGCATCGAATTTAGTGATAGGACCGCAACCGCTCACGCCGTTCTTTAATCCATCCCAATATTCACTAACAGTATTCCCGATGGGGGTTAGGGCGCCTAAGCCCGTGACAACTACTCGTTTTAACTCCATATTCGTATTTTTTATGAATCTACTTTAAATAAAAAATGTCAATCAGTACGAGAAATCCCATGGAAAAATCCACCTGATTACTGTTAACTAATTGACATAATTTTTATGGTTGCTTCGATTACTTTGCGTTCTCTTCCAAATAAGTAATAGCTTGGCCTACTGTTTGGATATTCTCCGCTTGATCATCTGGGATAGAAACAGAGAATTCTTTTTCGAATTCCATGATTAACTCAACCGTATCTAGAGAGTCAGCTCCCAAATCATTTGTGAAAGATGCCTCAGGAGTAACTTCTGATGCTTCTACACCTAATTTTTCAACGATGATGCTTTTTACTTTTTCTGCAATATCTGACATTTTAATATTATTTTGGGGTTCAAAAACGATGCAAAGATTAGAATTAAAGTTGAATTTATCAAACAAATTCAATTCTAATTGGTTTGTTCTGGGTTCTTTGTCCTAAAAACACAGCGATGCTGCCCCTAAAAGCCCCGCATCGTTGCCTAATAAGGCTTTTTTAATGGTTAATTTTTCTAAATAAGCCGGTGTTAACCAGTAATTTAATTGCTTCTCCATGCTTGGTAAAATGAAGTCGTAAGAGGCTGATAATCCGCCACCTATGAAGATATTCTTGATATCTAGGATGCGAATAAGTGAAACTAACATATCGCCTAACATCGTGCCTACTTCATTCCAAATCGCCAGCGCTAACTCATCACCTTCTTCTGCACCTACTACTAAGGCAGTCGTAGAAATAGTTCCATCGGCAGGAAGAGAGGTTTTACCTGTATAGGCTGCACGCATAGCTGTTGCCATGTGCAATAACTCTTTTTTACCCACATTACGCTCTAAAACTTTTCCGTCACGGGAAGGGACGTGACCTGGTTCCATCGCGTTACCATCGCCACCTAAGAAGATTTTACGATCGATAACCGCCGCTCCACCTACACCTGTTCCCAAGGTAATGAAAACAAAATCTTCTGGCATGGTTGCCTTCTCTGGAGAGAAATAGAATTCGCCTAATGCAGCTGCGTTGGCATCATTTTCCATGAAAAATGCGTGCTCAGGGAAACGCTTTTCAAGCATCTCAATCATAGGTGCACCATCAATTTCAGGGATAGCTGTGATCTCAATCAAGGTACGGCGGTCTTTTGTTAAGATGCCCGGAAGACCAATACCTACTTTCTTCACATTCTTGTGCTGGTACAATTGCAAGGCAATGGCATCCGCAAGGCGCTCTAAAAAGTGATGGGATTCTCTCCAGGTAGCAGTGTCATAACTTTGAAAATTGTTGATTTGACCTGTGTCTGCATGGACAATGCCCATTTTTACACCTGTTCCACCTACATCGATTCCTAAGTATTCTGCTGCTGCCATAATTTTGATTTATTGAGTTACGAAATTGACGATTTTTGCCGTGAATTTCAAATCAAAACAGGCTCAATTATAAATTTGCTCGATTTTTTCAAGGATTTGTGTGACTGCAGGGCAGATGACTGCATTTTTTGAGGTTAAACCCAAAATCCCCATGATGTTCTTTCTATCGGTATGTGGGTATTCGCGGCAAGCTTTGGGGCGGTGGTCATAGATACCACACTTGTTGTCTGAAAGATCTAAGAAGGGGCAAGGGGCTTTTGGGTAGACCCAGTCTCCATCGGAATCTTGGACTAAATATTCGTCTAAGAAGGCAGAGGTTTTCATTCTAAATAGATGTGAAACCCGCTGAATATCGGTGTCATTCCACATCGGACTCGTAGTGCGGCAACAATTCCCACAGGTTAAGCAATCGGTCTTTTTAAATACCTCCTCATGCGCCTGCAAAAATTGCTGGTCTAGATTCTTCGGTTTTCTAGCAACTAGTTTCTGAATTAATTTCCGGAAGGAGGGATCTTTAGTTTTCGCCATGGAAGCATGAGCGGCATCTAGCCTCGTAGGATTCTGTTTCGCCTAATAAGACGGTTTGTTGTTGTTCGACCTTGCGATAAGAATAATGAGCAGCTGCTCCACAGTTCACGCAAACGGCATGTACTTTCGTAACGAATTCAGCAATAGCCATTAAACGCGGCATAGGCCCAAAAGGATTGCCTTTAAAGTCCATGTCCAATCCAGCCACGATAATTCGCTTACCTTGATTCGCTAAGGCATCGCAAACCTCGACGATATTTTCATCGAAGAATTGTACCTCATCTAAACCAATGACATCACAATCCCCAGCTAGTAGCAGGATTTCACCTGAATTATGGACAGGAGTGGAGCGGATGGAATTTTGATTGTGCGAAACGATATCTTCGTCGTGGTAGCGCGTGTCCGCCACGGGTTTGAAGATTTCGACACGCATTTGGGCGATTTTGGCACGCTTGAGACGTCGAATCAATTCCTCCGTTTTACCAGAGAACATGGATCCGCACACGACTTCAATCCAGCCAGCTGGAGCCTTGCGTTCGGTTGATTTAAAAAGATTGGGTTCTAAAAACAAGGGCGTAAAAAGCCCCTGAATTTGCATTCAGGGGCCATTAATTAAATGAATTATTTAGACGAGAATGTCGCCGAGAAATATTCGCGGTTCATGCGAGCAATGTTCTCAATGGAGATACCTTTAGGGCATTCCGCCTCGCAAGCACCGGTGTTAGAGCAAGCTCCAAAACCTTCTTCATCCATCTGAGCCACCATCGCTTGTGCACGAGTAGCTGCTTCCACTTGACCTTGAGGTAATAAAGCTAACTGAGATACTTTAGCAGATGTAAACAACATCGCTGAAGCATTCTTACAAGCTGCAACGCAAGCTCCACAACCGATACAAGCTGCCGCTGCAAAAGCCTCATCTGCATTGTCTTTCGGGATAGGAAGTGAGTTCGCATCTTGCGCGTTACCTGTATTCACTGAAACGAATCCACCCGCCGCAATAATACGGTCAAAAGCAGAACGATTCACCACTAAGTCTTTGATTACTGGGAATGCACTTGCTCTCCAAGGCTCTACCGTAATCGTTTCGCCATCTTGGAATGAACGCATGTGCAATTGACAAGTCGTCACGCCGCGGTTAGGACCATGAGGACGACCATTAATGTACATAGAGCACATACCGCAGATACCTTCACGGCAATCGTGGTCAAATGCTACTGGATCATCTCCTTCTTCGATCAAACGGTTGTTTAACACGTCAATCATTTCCAAAAATGACATATCTGTGGAGATGCCGCTTACTTGGTAGGTTTCAAACTTACCAGCTACGCTTGCATTTTTTTGTCTCCAAATTTTGAGTGTCAGGTTTAAATGTCCTTCCATTGTATCGAATTATTTATAAGATCTTTGAGCAATTTTGATGTTTTCGTATTTCAATTCTTCTTTGTGAAGTTTGAAAGTCGATTGTTTTTCGTACTCCCAAGCAGCTACGTAAGCGTAGTTCTCGTCATCACGAAGGGCTTCCCCGTCTTCAGTTTGGTATTCCGTACGGAAGTGACCACCACAACTTTCGTTGCGATCTAAGGCATCAATACACATTAACTCGCCTAATTCTAAGAAGTCAGCCACACGGCCAGCTTTTTCTAATTCAGGGTTTAGGTTATCGATTTCACCTGGAATCTTCACATCCGACCAGAACTCTTTCTGCAATGCTTGAATTTCCTTGATAGAAGCTTTCAAACCTTCTGCGCTACGAGCCATACCACACTCATCCCACATGATTTTACCTAAACGCTTGTGGAAGTAATCAACTGGCTTCGACCCTTTGATGTTCATTAAAGTCTCTAGACGATCACGAACTGCTTTTTCTGCTGCTACGAAATCTTCTGAATCCGTTGACATCGCAGGTGTGCGAATTTCTGATGCTAAGTAAGCACCGATCGTGTAAGGAATCACGAAATAACCATCCGCTAAACCTTGCATCAAGGCTGAGGCTCCTAAACGGTTCGCGCCGTGATCAGAGAAGTTAGCCTCTCCCAAAGCGTATAAACCAGGAACCGTAGTCATCAAGTTGTAATCGACCCAAAGTCCACCCATGGTGTAGTGAACCGCTGGGTAAATACGCATAGGTACCTCGTAAGGATCTTCACCCGTAATTTGCTTGTACATATCAAACAAGTTACCGTATTTCTCTTTTACGACTGCCTTACCCATCGCTTGAATCTCTTCATCTGATGGATTGTGCATGTTGTTTTTATTCGCTTCCCCTTTTCCGTAACGTACAATTGCCGCTGCGTAATCAAGGTAAACCGCCATTTTAGAATTACCTACACCAAAACCCGCATCACAACGTTCTTTAGCCGCACGAGACGCGATGTCACGTGGTACTAAGTTACCGAACGCAGGGTAGCGACGCTCTAAGTAGTAATCTCTTTCGTCTTCTGGAATCTCGTTCGCTTTGCGGTTATCGTTTTGTTTCTTTGGAACCCAAATACGACCGTCATTACGTAAAGACTCAGACATCAACGTTAATTTCGACTGGTGATCACCTGATACCGGAATACACGTCGGGTGAATCTGTGTGTAACAAGGGTTAGCGAAGAAAGCTCCTTTTTTGTGTGCTTTCCAAGCCGCTGTTACGTTCGATCCCATCGCATTCGTAGATAGATAGAATACGTTTCCGTAACCACCTGTACAAAGCAATACTGCGTGTCCGAAGTGACGCTCTAAAGCACCTGTAACTGAATCACGAGCGATAATACCACGTGCTTTTCCGTCGATCGTAACGACATCTAGCATTTCGTGACGCGTATACATTTTTACGTTACCCATTCCCACTTGGCGTTGCAAAGAAGAATAAGCACCTAATAACAATTGCTGACCTGTTTGACCCGCTGCGTAGAACGTACGTTGTACTTGTGTACCACCGAATGAACGGTTAGAAAGCAATCCGCCGTACTCACGTGCGAAAGGAACTCCTTGCGCCACGCATTGGTCAATAATGCTTCCTGATACTTCTGCTAGACGGTGAACGTTTGCTTCACGCGCACGGTAGTCTCCTCCTTTAATGGTATCGTAGAATAAACGGTATACTGAGTCACCATCGTTTTGGTAGTTCTTTGCTGCGTTGATACCCCCTTGTGCGGCGATAGAGTGCGCACGACGTGGAGAATCTTGGAAACAGAATACTTTTACTTTATATCCTAATTCAGCTAACGATGCAGCGGCAGAAGCTCCTGCTAGGCCTGAACCTACCACGATGATTTCTAAGCTACGTTTGTTCGCAGGGTTTACAAGAGAAACGCTGGAACGAAATTTGGTCCATTTGTCGGCTAACGCGCCTTCTGGAATTTTGGCATCTAATTTTGTCATATCAATCGAATCGCTGAACTGTTATTGAATTAAATGGAAATAAAATGCTACTGGCATCGCAGCAAAAACCGCAGGAATCACGATAGAGAAAATAGCTCCAATCGTTTTAATCGTTGGTGTGTATTTTGGGTGATTCCAACCAATTGATTGGAAAGCACTTTGGAAACCGTGTAATAAGTGATATCCTAAAGAAATACAGCCTAACACATACACAATCACGACCACTGGGTTAGTGAAAACTGCTTGCATCTCCGCATACAAGGTATGGTCTTCTAAACCTTCCGTTAAGCGAGAGAAATACCAGAAATGCTTCAAGTGAAGGATTAAGAACAATAATAATAAGGTTCCTAATAGGCCCATCGAGCGAGAGTACCACTTGCTATTTGCTGCACCGTCTACCACTGCATAAGCCACTGGACGTTTTGATTTGTTTTCAAACCAAAGACGCAAGCCATCAAAAATGTGTAATAATAAACCGGCGAACAAGACAATCTCCATCGTGCGGATAACTGGGTTCGTTCCCATGAACTCTGCACCTTCGTTAAAGGCCACTCCACCATCATTTAGGAAGATTAAAG
>JBJOIV010000025.1:0-23812 GCA_046046955.1 Bacteroidota bacterium
GTTTTTTGGCAGGGAAAGGGATAGATTTGTGGCAAAATTAATCCTATTTTCCTTCTTTCACATGAATTCAGCGGAATTAATTAAGCAGATTGAACAAAAAAGATCCTTCCTCTGCGTAGGCCTGGACACGGACACAAAGCTAATTCCGAGTCGATTCAAGACGGAAAAAGATCCGATTTTCGCTTTCAATAAGGCTGTTATCGATGCTACATTACCTTACACGGTAGCTTATAAACCCAATATCGCATTTTATGAGGCTTTAGGGACAGCTGGCTGGGAAAGTTTGCAGAAAACGATGGAATACATGCCTAAAGAGGTGTTTTCTATAGCGGATGCGAAGCGAGGTGATATCGGAAATACCGCCACTAAATACGCCCAAACCTTTTTCGATCCCACACATGCTGGGTTTGATTTTGATTCGGTTACTGTAGCGCCCTACATGGGAGAAGATTCTGTGACTCCCTTTTTACAATTTGATGATAAGTGGGTGATTCTTTTAGCCTTGACTTCGAATCCTGGCAGTAACGATTTTCAGCAAATGAAGGATGAAAACGGGATACCATTTTACGAACATGTGATGCGTAAATCCATGGAATGGGGGAACGCGAATCAATTAATGTTTGTGATCGGAGCGACCAGGACTGATTATATTGCTAAAGTACGCGAAATAGCACCTGACAATTTCTTCCTAGTTCCTGGTGTAGGAGCCCAAGGGGGAAGTTTAGCGGATGTAGCTAAGTTTGGCATGAATAAAAATGTGGGACTTCTCGTGAATTCATCCCGTGGAATTATCTATGCAGGCGATGATACAGCTGTTTCTGCGGCGAGAGAGGCGAAAAAAGTGCAAGAAGAAATGAATCAACTACTAGATCAATATTATAAATAACATGGAATTAAGCATTGGAACCCCAGCCTTATTGTTCTCAACCGTTTCCTTGTTGATGATCGCCTTTACGAATCGATTTATGTCGATGGCTTCTCTGATTCGTGGTTTACATGAGAAGTTTCAAAAGAACCCAGATAAAGCGATTGTTTTGCAAATTGATAACCTTCGCCTACGTATGAAGTTGATTCAACGCATGCAGATTATCGCCATTATTAGCTTGATTTTGAGCGTTGTATGTATGTTTCTCCTCTTTATGAATCAACAACTCGTGGCTCGTTGGTTCTTTGGCATCGGACTATTGGGTATGAGTATCTCTTTAGGACTGAGTGCCTGGGAGATTACGATATCTACCAAAGCGCTGGAGGTCGAACTCTCTGACATGGAGGAGATTATCAACAAGAGGGAATAATGCTATTTTTTATCTGAATAATAAAAAAATCTCCAAATATTTTTCCGCAATTGAAATATAATAGTATTTTTGTGTACAATTTTTACATTTCATACAAACGAAGATTTTGAATGACTTAGGTCATTAAAAATACTACTTAGGCGGATTGAATAAAGGCTCGGAATTTTTCTGAGTCTTTATTGTTTCCACTCATTTCGAATTTTAAGCCTTCAAAATAAGCGCTGAAAGGGGAGGGAGGTTGATGGCGATCGAGAATGCCTTTCCCTGCCAATTGATTTCCTCCGTCATGGTAGCTCCAGAAACTGGGTAATTACTTCCACCGAATTCGTCTTTGTC
Organism: Bacteroidota bacterium; assembly: GCA_046046955.1. Lineage (GTDB taxonomy): Bacteria > Bacteroidota > Bacteroidia > Cytophagales > Spirosomataceae > Aquirufa. The sequence continues at coordinate 1,632 of JBJOIV010000025.1, forward strand.
CGAATTGAATACCGTCTTCCAAACCCCTGGAAGCGGCACACCTATCCGATATCCATCTCTAGGGGCAGGAGTTAAATTCAAGATCACAATGACTTGCTGCTTCGCTGTTTCCCCTTTGCGGATATACGAAATCACCGAATTGCCTTGGTCATTTGATTCAATCCATTCAAAACCATCGTGGTCGAATTGCTTGCTATAGAAAGCAGGTTCTGAGCGATACAGGTGATTTAAGGCTTTCACGGTCTCTTGAATTCCTTTGTGGGAATGATGTTCCGTTAAATGCCAGTCGAGACTTTGAGTGTGGTTCCATTCCTCTCTTTGGCCAAATTCTCCCCCCATAAACAATAAATGAGAGCCTGGATGAGTGAATTGCTCGGCTAATAACAAGCGTAGATTTGCAAATTTTTGCCAATCATCGCCCGGCATTTTATTCAATAAAGAACCTTTTCCGTAGACCACTTCGTCATGCGAAAGCGGTAGGCAGAAGTTCTCTGTAAAGGCATAAATAAGCGAGAAAGTTAGCTCATTCAGGTGATGCTGGCGATAAATGGGGTCTTTTTGGAAGAAGCGAAGGGTGTCATTCATCCAGCCCATCATCCATTTTTGGCCAAAACCTAAACCTCCCATAAACACCGGCTTCGTCACCCCAGGGAAACTGGTAGACTCTTCAGCAATCATTTGAATATGCGGGAATTCGGCATAAATATGGCTATTCAAGTCCTGTAAGAAGGAAATGACTTCGAGGTTATGGTTACCTCCAAACTGGTTAGGCTCCCATTCGCCGTCATTTCTCGAATAATCTAAATACAGCATCGAAGCCACCGCATCTACGCGCAAACCATCGACATGGTAGCGATCACACCAGAAAAAGGCGTTAGATAACAGGAATGAGCGTACTTCATTTTTTCCGTAATCGAAGATATAGGATTTCCAATCAGGGTGATAGCCTCTTTTAGGATCGGGATGCTCATAGGTACTGCCACCATCAAAATTAAATAAACCGTGTGCATCACCTGGGAAGTGGGAGGGAACCCAGTCTAAAATCACCCCAATTTCTGCTTGGTGAAAAGTTTCTACTAAGCGCATAAAGCCTTGAGGATCCCCAAAACGGGCTGTTGGGGCAAAATATCCAGTGATTTGATAACCCCAAGAGGGGTCATAGGGATACTCCATGATGGGCATGAATTCTACGTGCGTGAAGCCCATTTCTTTTACATAAGTCACCAGCTTTACAGCTAAATCGTCGTAGCTTAAGTAGTCATTTTCTAAGGTCTTCATCCAAGAGGCTAAATGTACCTCATAAATAGACATAGGTGCATTTAAGGCATTCTTAGCGCCTCTGATCTCCTGCCATTTCGTATCTTTCCACTCTTTATAGGTATTCCAAACAATACTGGCTGTTTTAGGAGGGGCTTCGCAATACAAGCCCATTGGGTCTAATTTCTCCACATATTCCCCACCTTCCGTTTCAATCCCATATTTATAGGTTTCCCCTGTTCTTACACCCGGAATGAAGCCTTCCCAAATGCCTGAGGAGTCCCAACGTGGGAATAAAGGGTGAGAATGATGATCCCAGAAATTAAAATTTCCGGTTACAAAAACATTTCTAGCGCTAGGAGCCCAAACCGCAAAAAACGTTCCAACGACTCCTTCGTGTTCGATTTCGAAGGCCCCTAATTTCTCATAAAGTCTTGTATGTTTGCCATTTAAGAAAAGGGCAATGTCAAAATCTGTTAGTCTAGAATAGGGTTGTACGTTCGCCATAAGGGGTTCTGCTTCAATGTTTAGGCTAAAATAACGAAAATAAATTAGAAAATAATTAGTCTTTTTTTGGCTGGTAGTTTTGAATATAAAAGGAAAAGCCTACCTTTGTGCCACCAAAATAAATAATGGTCCGTTCGTCTAGGGGTTAGGACACGTCCCTTTCACGGATGAAACACGGGTTCGATTCCCGTACGGACTACTTCGGTAGGCAAAAAACCACACAATACGTGTGGTTTTTTTGTTTTTAGGGAATAAGTAGCCAAAACGGTTACTTATTAAATCAATTTATCTGTTAAACTATAGTCATATTTGTGAGTTGCTTTAATTTAATAATTTAAACAACACAGGTTTCCGATTAAAAGTGATTAGCTTTTCTTGAAATAGTTTTTTTCCCAAAAAATGAGTTTATCATTAGCTCTTTCCTGCTTTTTTATTTCAATGATACTGTTGTTATACAGTAGTAAGATCAATGTAGCTAATTATTTCTTAAGCCTCTACTTTTTTATCATTGGGCTCATTTTGTTAACTATTCAGTCACAAATAAATGGGAGTTCGATTTATTTTGCTGCGATTTTATTAATTCAATTTTCTCCCATTTATGCCTTATTAGGCCCCTCCTTATACTTCTACCTGCATTTTTTCTTTTATCAGAAATACCGATATACTTATTTAGATTTGATTCATTTAGTACCCGTTCTATTTTTTCTTGTTAATGAATGGCCTTATTTAGTTTTGCCATTTTCTGAAAAAATGCTGGTAGCTAAGCTCGTTCAACTTAAATTAAGTAATTTATTTACGATTCCATTAGCCTTTGTTAATGTTCAAATGGCCCTTTTAGTAAGGTTGTACGTAACCTTACTTTACTTGTTATATGGTTATGTCCTTTTTTTTAAGTTTAGCAAATCTCTATCCTCCCATAGTTTGACAATTTTAGAACGTAGGAGGAAAGTTAGCTGGGTGTTTTTATTCTTATTTTTATCATCAGTGGTGTTCGGAGGAATGACGTTTGCACTGAACGAAACCGTTAAATTGACTTATTATTTATATTTAAGTATTTCGGGATTCGGGATATTATTTTTAATCATCAGTTTAATTTTATATCCATCTATTCTCTATGGACGTAGGTTTGTTGATGAAGAAGAACTAGGTATAAAAAACGTCATTAAACTTCCTAAAATCATTTTACTTAGTCAAAAGCAATTCATAGAAATTGACACCTTAGTGGTCGTATTTATGGTTGATTTTCCCTACACTCGTGCTGATTTTAACCTTAATAAAGTTGCTTTGGAATTGGGAATCCCGAAGCATCACCTCACATATTACCTGCATTCTCACCTACATTTATCTTTTAATTCTTGGCGAGATCAATTGCGTATTATTTATGCCAAAGACTTAATTTCTAACGGAGAAGCCCAATCATTCACACTTGAAAGTATAGGGAATCAGGCAGGATTTAAATCTCGTGATAAATTTACTCGGGCATTCAAAGCTCAAACCGGAAGTAATCCTTCTGATTTTATTAAAAATCAATAGAATCTGACCCCTTTAGTACAGGGGGGTCTTAAGTCGCTGAACTTTATCCTAGAAGCCTTCTATTAATACCTAATTTTGATTCTTAACTAATTGAAAAACATATAGTTTGGTTTTTTGGCAGGAAAAAATCAAAAATCAATTTTTGAAACTCTATAAACACAATCGACATCCAAAAAACAAAAATAGGGGTACTATTTTTATTAGTCTTTGGTCTTCTAACAGCGCAGGCACAAGTAGCAGTCACCGTAGCAGGTGGTGATGCTTCAGGTAGCCCAGGAACCGTAGCCTATTCCATAGGACAAATTGTTTATACCACCCATATGGCTGTAAACGGTTTCGTGGCACAAGGTGTGCAACAACCCTATGCGATTTCTGTCGTTCTGGGCATAGAAGACAATTCCATTCAATTGAATTTTACAGCTTACCCTAACCCTACGATCAATTTTTTGACGCTTAATGTGGGTAATGCTGAACTTTCTACTTTGAACTTTCAACTGTACGACCTTAGTGGAAAATTAATTGAAAGCCGAAAAATACTAAGCAGCACAGAAACAATTAGTATGGAAAATTTACCAACTGCACTCTATTTTTTGAGGGTGACTAACAATGATAAAGAAGTAAAAACATTTAAAATTATTAAATACTAAAAACTATCAAGAAGATATATTCCATCTTATTAGGGCTTTTATTAACGCTAAGCGTATTTGCGCAAGCTCCTCAAAAAATGAGTTACCAAGCCGTTATTCGTAACAGCAGTAGTGCATTACTCATATCTACTCTGGTGGGTATGCAGATCAGTGTTTTACAAGGCTCATCAACAGGAACGCCCGTGTATGTAGAAACCCAAAAGCCAAGCACCAACTCCAATGGTTTAGTCAGTTTAGAAATTGGCATGGGTACAGTGATTAAAGGCACATTTGCTGGTATCAACTGGGCAAATGGACCTTATTTTATTAAAACCGAAACCGACATAACAGGCGGAACCACTTATTCCATTGCGGGTACAAACGAATTAATGAGTGTGCCGTATGCTTTGTTTAGTGCGAACGCAACGGCTGTTGGAATGCACTATTTTGAAAAAGAGTTAGTTGCTGACGGGGAAAATAAAATCGCTATTACCTTCTCATTGGGTGCTTTTTCTAAAATTTATTACAACGGAGCTTTACTAAGACAAAATCAATGGTCAGGAGTGGGTCTTACTACATTAACACTAATTCTTGATACAAGGCAAAACGATAAATTAACCGTTTTAAATTAACTATTAAACTAAAATCTTGCAGTGGTATAGATAAACTGAGTTAACCAATGATAAAAAAATACCTACTAACAATCGCATTATTTGTAATTTCCTATGTAGGATTTTCACAAATTTCAGTAACTCCTTCAGGAACTGCTTCACCAACAGCTGTTACACCAACAGCCCAATTCAGAATTCCAAATCGAATAACTGCCTTTGGACAAAATTTGCCGATTGGAACGCAAATTTTTGTTTTGTCTGATTCAACTTTATGGCAAACAGCTGCTCCAATCGCATCAATTAAAACAATTGACGATTCATACGGAGATTTAGTATTAATTAACCGAAGTGCAAAATACTATGTTGAATCATTTGAAGCAGCCTCTTCATCTAGCACCTATGCTCTTACATACCACCCCGTTTTAGGAACAGGGGGGATTACTGTTATGATGAATGGGGCGGCAATGAGACCTGGTACAGATTATACTTGTTTAGGAAAAATTTTAACTATTATTTCTAGTCAATTACAATATGACAAATTTGTAGTCTCCTATACTCATACGACTAATTAATGAGGAGGGCTGGCGTTACGATGAATTATGATCGCCAGCACTCCCCAATTTTCTTTTGATTGTCCTAAAATATAAAATCACTTCATGAATGAATAAAATGAAAAAGTTACTTGTTGTACTACTGTTTTTACCTCCCTTCATGTTTGCGCAGGCAATGATATCACCATCCGTATTAATTAAGATAGCTAACGCAACGACTACATTTGGTACAAATTTATCGGTGGGTACTCAAATTTATGATATGGCTAATCAAAAATTATATGCCGTAAAAACAAAAATATTCTCTACCGAAACAATTACCACAGCTGCCTTATCTTTGAACTTGCTTAACACGGCTGGTCATAGTTCTGTTGATGATTCTACAACTTGTTTAACCACTTCTACGACAGATGTAGTAATTACAAACATGACTAGAACTTTAGCAGAGACTGGCACGTATTCTATTCAATTTAATGCCCAAATAGAAATCCCTACAGCTATTTATACAACGGGTTTTAGCACGGCTACTGCGGCCGATGATTTAGATTTAATTTATACTGATATAATGGCAATTCCCGCAACTGCTACGCATGCACTTACTTTTGGAAATGGTGAAATACTTTTTCCTGGAGTGTATAATGTAGCGGGTGCAGCATCAATTGCCGGAACTCTTACGCTAAATGGTAATAATGAAATAAACCCCATCTTTATAATTAGAGCCAATGCAGGAGCATTTAATACCGGGGCAGGTACGAATGTAATTTTAACAAACGGAGCAACCGCAAATAATATTTTTTGGATTGCCGATGGTGCCATTGGTCTCGGAGCTAATACAAAAATCTCAGGAATCTTATTTTCTCATGGAGCAGCTGTTGCAGGGGCAAATAGCATCGTAACCGGAAGATTATTAACTACTTTAGGAGCAATCTCTTTCGGACAAGGTGCACTTAAGGTGCCAGCTGGCAATAGCATTATAAATTTTAGGAGTTTATCTAATTTCGTGATGTTTACTAGTTCTGGTGGAGTAGCTAATAGTGGTGCTTCCGTGTATAATGGAGATATTGGGACCGCTTTAGGAGCCATCACAAGCTTTGAAACTGCAACTGTAAATGGAAATATCTTTCAATCAGGATCCACTACGGTTGTTACACCGGTTAATCATATGGCTACATTTGGCCTTTATAAAAATGGCGTCTTAATTCCTAACTCCAGCAGAACAAAAATACTATTAGCATCGGAAATTTCATTGCTTGCGCTTACTACAATTGAAGCAGGTGACACAGTAGATGTGCGATGGAAAATTGATGAACAAATTTCTGATGGAATCGAAATAGGTGTTTTTAATCGAATTTTAACCTTGATTAAAGTGGGGAATTTGTAGCAACTCTTGAATAGACTCGACTAAATTTACAGAAGAGTTTAGCACAAAATAATTCAGTGGGTGCATGGTTTTTTTGTTTAATAATGGTTTCATTTGTGCTACAGATTTATTGTTCACTTGAGATTTTTTCTATTCCTACTTCTTCTTTCTTTCACACTTTCTGCTCAGCAAATCGCTCGATTACGGTTCGATGATGATTTTTCTGTGTTAATGGCAGATAGTTTAAAGATGAAAAAGACGGATTATTTAAAGGAAATTCCCTTTTTAGGCCTTTCTCGAATTAGTTTTGGTGGAGAATGGCGTGAACAATATCAATCCTACACGCATTTTAACTTCGGGGAAGTTCCGGCGGATTTTGTAACTAAAAGCCCGTACCAGTTGATGCATCGTGTAATGTTGCATGCGAATGTTGAATTGCCGCACCGCATCAGAGTTTTTGCGCAATTGAATAATACAGCCCGGTTTTGGAACCCTAATCCATTAACGGGTCAACTTGATCAAGATTTATTGTCGCTGCATCAGTTTTTGATGGATATTCCTCTTTCTTCTAGCTTAAAATTAAGAGTGGGTAAACAAGAGTATTCCTTTGGTTTAGAGCGTTTTATCGCGACTAGAGAGGGTCCTAATACGCGAACGCCCTACTATGGGGTGAATCTAAAGTACCAAAGAAAAAATCTGCAATGGGATGCCTTTGTTTCTCACCCGATTAGGATAAAACCGGGGGTGTTTGATGATGGTCCTACGGATGAAATTTTGGGTGGTTTTTATGGAAATCATCGCTATAAGAAACGGCATTTTTTGGAACCCTACTACCTCTATTTCGAGAGTGATTTGCGGGAATATTTATTTAAAAAGGGCTTAGAAAAGAGACATACGCTCGGATTTAGGGCATTCTCAGGTATAGGTCAGTTTAATTATGACATCGAAATTGCGCATCAATCAGGTGGATTTAGAGACTTAGCTATAGACGCTTTTATGGGTGTTTGGGATTTCAATGTGGCCCTTAAAAAGGCTTTCTATGTAGGATTCTCGGGTAATTATGTGCCTGGAGATAAATCAAACAAAGATGGCCAGTTGAATACTTTTAATACCTTGTTTGCACGTCCGCCTTTTGGCCAAACCGTTGCCTTAAACATCACCAATACCTGGAACTTTAGTCCCTACCTACGTTACCAAGATTTGAAACATTGGTTAGTAACGGGGAGAGCCTCTTTTGTTAGCCGGCAGAGCACCACAGATGGCATATTTACGCCCAATATGACTCCTGCACGTCCTATTTTAGGGAAAAACCAATCAAGCGTAGCCGGACCTATTTGTAATATCTATGCCTTAGATGCGCAATATTTCCCTACTAAACACTTTAGTTTTCAACTGGAACTAGGGTATTGCGATGCGGGGAGCTATTTGCAAGAAAGTGGTTCAGGCCAAAACGTACACTATTACGCCTTACGCAACGTGTACCGATTCTGAGTTTTTGTCCCGAATCAACCACAACATCAAAAAGCAAATTGCTCCATTCAGGATTAACTTAGCGAATCCAAAACCACCGAATAAACCCTGTGCTTGAGATTCTAACACAAACGTGATAATCGGTGACAGTACGCACACAATAGGCACCCACTTATCTCGGATGGCATATTTTGTGAATAAACCGAAGGAGAATAAGCCTAATAAAGGCCCGTAGGTATATCCAGCCAAGTTAAAAACGGCTGCTATTAATTCGGATGTATTGAAGATGTGGAACAATCCGATTACGACGAAAAACAGCGCAGAAAATCCAATATGGACCCAGTGCTTCATTTTATTCTGCTTTTTTTCTTTGAACTTTTCAATACTCAAGAAATCAATACAGAATGAGGTGGTCAAAGCGGTTAAGGCAGAATCTGAACTCGCATAAGAAGCTGCAATAATGCCTAATAAGAAAGTGACAGCTGCCAAGGTTCCGAACTCGCCTCCTAAGGCTAGCATCGGATACAATTCATCCGTTTTCGTCGGAACAGCGATGCCTTTAGAAGCGGTATACAAATACAATAAAGCACCTAATGAGAGGAATAATATATTGATAAATAACAGCACCCAGTAGAACCAGAACATGTTTTTCTGTGCTTCACCGATCGACTTACAGGTCAAATTTTTCTGCATTAAATCCTGATCTAATCCTGTCATCACGATGGCGATAAATACACCCGCAAGGAAGTCTTTCCCAAAGAAATGCGGGTTCTTCCAATCCCATTCAAACAAGTGAGAGTACTTACTCGCACTTACCTGTTGGATCATATCTGGGATGCTCATGTCCATTTTTTGGCCTACTAAAATAATCGTAATGAAGAGCGCAACTAAAAGGAACAAGGTCTGTAAGGTGTCTGTCCAAATAATCGTTTTAACCCCTCCACGGTGCGTATATAACCAAATTAAGAAGATGGAAACAAATACCGTCACGATAAATGGCACGCCGATAGGGGCGAAGATGGCGATTTGCAAGACGTTCACCGCTAGATAAAGACGTGCGGCAGAACCGATGGTTCTCGATAATAAAAAGAAGGCAGAACCGGTTTTATAGGACCAAAAACCGAAACGTTTTTCTAGGTAGCCATAGATGGAAATCAAATTCAAGCGGTAATACAGCGGCATCAGCACTAAGGCAATAGTTAAATAACCCAACGAATGGCCTAAAATCACCTGATAATAGGTGAAATAGGTCTTGCCTACGGCACCCGGCACAGAAATGAAAGTCAAACCCGAAATCGACGTTCCAATCATCCCAAAGGCCACTAGCCACCAAGGGGACTCGCGATTAGCTGTAAAAAATGCGTGGGTATCAGCGCCTCGAGAGGTAAAATAAGAGATCGCTAATAGCAGGCCAAAATAGAGGGCAAGAATTCCTCCAGCTAATTGTACAGACATAAGGTTTGGAACGGATTTTTTTTTAAATTTGATTTCAAATTCATCAAAAATATGGAATTCTGTGTAGATAGTATTTATCGTCTACCTTTTTCTTTTCAAAATCAGGAAAAATGGCAAGAAGAAACCTCCACCCTCGTAGAGGAAGAGGTGATCGAAGCCCATCAACTGGTCGTCTACAATGATGAAGTAAACTCCTTTGAATACGTTATTTTGACTTTGATTGAGGTATGTGAACATACCCCTCAACAAGCAGAACAATGTACCTTGCAGATTCACTTTAGAGGAAAATGCGGGGTAAAAACGGGTGGATTTGACGAATTAGTGGCTATGCGCAATGAAATTTGCCGTAGAGGAATCTCAGCAGAAATAGAAGCCAGCGCATGATGAATACTTATCCTTCGAAGATGATTGAACAAGCCGTGGAGGAGATTTCCAAACTTCCCGGAATTGGTAAAAAATCAGCGCTACGTTTAGCCTTGCATTTATTGAAACGACCTGAAGCTCAGTCCCTTCAACTGGCGCATGCCGTAGTTCAATTGCGTACCGAGACGAAATATTGCCCTCAATGCCACATGATTTCAGACGGAGATTTGTGCGGTATTTGTGCCAGTCACAAGCGAGATGAGAGTATCATTTGTGTGGTAGAGGATTTACGAGATGTATTAGCGATTGAAAATACAGGTCAGTTTACGGGATTATACCATGTGTTAGGAGGGATTATTTCCCCCTTGTCTGGTATTTCACCGGGTGATTTAACCATCGAATCTTTAGTCGCTCGCGTAGCCTCCGGGAAGGTTTCTGAGGTGATTTTAGGCTTGAGTCCTACGATGGAAGGGGATACAACGGCCTTTTATTTGACCAAAAAATTAAAAGAGTTCCCTGTTAAATTATCAACGATTGCGCGTGGAATCCCGATCGGGGGTGATTTAGAATATACAGATGAGATTACACTGGGCCGAAGTATAGTAGGTCGAGTAACGTACGAATAGTATAAAACCAAATAACGATGAAACGTGCTGAGTTTTTACAGAAATCGGTAGTTCTTGCGGGAGCTAGCTTAGTTTTGCCTTCTTTTTCTGCCCCTGTGGCAGACTCGTTTACTTTACCTGCCTTGCCTTATGCATTTGATGCATTAGAGCCGCACATCGATCGTTTAACGATGGAAATTCACCACGATCGTCACCACAAGGCCTACGTGGATAACTTGAATAAGGCTTTGCCGGGAACAACAAAGACTTTAGAAGAAATTTTAGCTAGCGTTTCCACTCAGCCTGTGGCGGTGCGCAACAATGGGGGAGGACACTGGAATCACAGCTTTTTCTGGAATGTGTTGGGGCCAGCCAAAGGAACGAAACCATCTGAGGCTTTAGCTAAGCAAATCGACGCTGACTTTGGCTCATTTGATGCCTTTAAGGCAGAATTTACGAAAGCGGCAACGTCTCGTTTCGGATCAGGTTGGGCTTGGTTAATCAAGAAAGACGGTAAATTAGTGATCTCCTCTACGCCTAATCAAGACAATCCTTTGATGGATGTGGCGGAAGTGAAAGGACAACCGATCTTAGCTTTGGATGTGTGGGAACATGCGTATTACTTGAAATATATGAATAAGCGCGCGGATTATATCGCTGCTTTTTGGAACCTAGTGAACTGGGACTTTGTATCAACAAACTTTAAAAAATAAGATGTTATTAGATGAAATTCCTTCGCTGGATTTAGCTGATTTCCTTTCTGGAGATGCTTCACGTAAGGCAAAATTTGTACAAGAATTAGGGTCTGCTTTCAATACAATCGGTTTTGTGGCGATTAAGGGTCATGGACTAACGAATGACTTCACTTCAAAGCTGTATAGCGAGGTGGAGCAATTCTTTCAGTCCCCAGATGCGCTGAAGCAAACCTACGAAATTGAAGGGATTGCGGGTCAACGTGGCTATATCGGGAAGCGTAAAGAAACGGCGAAAGGTTTCAAAGTGCCTGATTTAAAGGAATTTTACCACGTAGGTCAACCCCACAAGGAAGATGGAGATTCGGTTTGGTCAGAATACCCAGAGAATGTATTTCCTGCGGAATATCCTGATTTCGAAAAATATACGGTAGAGGCATATCAGACCTTAGAAACGGCAGGGAAAGCCCTATTGCAGGCGATCGCGCTTTATTTAGAATTGCCACAAGACTATTTTGAATCCCGTGTAAAAAACGGTAATTCCATTTTACGGGCGATTCATTATTTTCCTATTTTAGATCCTGATTCCTTGCCAGAAGGCGCCGTGAGAGCGGCTGCACACGGCGATATCAACCTGATCACCTTGTTAATGGGTGCATCTGCGGAGGGTTTAGAAGTATTGCGCATGGATGGTAAATGGATTCCTATTACGGCATTGCCTGACCAAGTGGTGGTGAATGTAGGAGATATGTTAGATCGTTTAACGAATCACAAATTGAAATCGACGATACACCGCGTGGTGAATCCGCCGAGAGAGAAGATGGGAACATCGCGTTATTCCATTCCTTTCTTCATGCACCCGCGTTCAGAAATGGATTTAACTTGTTTAACCTCTTGTGTATCGACTGAGTATCCTAAAATATATACTGATATGACGGCAGGGGCATTTTTGAATGAAAGATTGATTGAATTAGGACTTAAAAAAGCATAAATGAAGCGGCTAAAGCACCTGGATTTTCTGATCGATATCTTGGTTTTAGCCTGCACCTCTTTTGGTGGACCTCAAGTGCATTTTGCGCTCTTTTTGGACCGGTTGGTGAAGAAACGCGCGTATGTAACAGAAGAAGAATTATTTGAAATTCAGGCGCTCTGCTCTGTTTTACCAGGCCCTACTTCGACTCAAATGATCACAGCGATCGGTTTGAAGCGGGGTGGGGCTTCATTGGCTTATCTCACCCTGTTTATTTGGATTAGCCCAGCGGCCTTCATTATGACCCTAGCAGCCTATGGGATGACATTTTTACGTAATCAGTCCATCTTGTATTACGTTATGCCAGTAGGAATCGGGTTGATTTTGCAAGCAGGTTGGTTTATGGCCAAAAAGGTGATAACCGGTCCCATGTATGTCATCATACTACTCGTTACACTATTTCTAGGCATTGCTTTTCACAGTCCGTATATCTTTCCACTCGTATTAGTATTAGGGGGCATTGTTTCTTCCTTGAACTACAAAGATTTCCCTCGCCAAACGAAACATAAATTCGTGATTCCCTGGGGAAATTTCCACTTGTATTGGGGTTTTCTAGTCGCTTTAGCTTTATTAGGCCACTTTACGGACTATTTTCCAATTCGACTTTTTGAGAATTTTTACCGAAATGGCTCCTTGGTTTTTGGGGGAGGACACATATTGGCGCCTGTGCTTTATACTGAATTTGTGGAGTTTAAACAGCTGATAGGTTCTGAGGCTTTTCTAACGGGTATGGCGCTTTCTCAGACGCTTCCGGGACCTGTATTTGCCTTTACTTCCTATTTAGGTGTCTTATTGATGAAGGACTATGGTCTGCTGGGTGAACTAGCCGGGTCGGTAATCGGAGCTTTAGGTATTTTCTTGCCTGGGACGTTTTTGATCTTCTTTGTTTTTCGTATTTGGACACAATTGAAGCAGTATCGCTTTATTCGGGCCTCTTTAGCGGGAATTCAAGCGGCTTCCGTAGGTTTAACCTTGGTGGCCGTATTTACGTTTACGAAGCCTTTATTCATCGATGCCCAGTTTCTTTCCTTAGGTATCGTGGTGGCAGCTTTTCTGGTTGCGGATAAAACAAAAATTCCCGCCATCTTGCTGTTTACCTTAGCGTTGATAGCGGGAATAATGGGAATTTAAAGCCGATTAGGCGATTAAATTCAATAAATATTGGCCATAACCACTTTTTACCAGCGGCTCTGCAATCTTCTTTAGTTGCGCCTTATCGATATAACCCATGCGGTAGGCTACTTCCTCGATGCAACCCACTTTCATTCCTTGGCGCTCTTCGATTACCTGAACAAATTGTCCAGCCTGCATTAAGGAAGCAAATGTCCCTGTATCTAACCAGGCAGTACCTCGGTTCAGAATGCCCACTGAAAGACGACCTTGCTTCAAATATTCCTTATTCACGTCCGTGATTTCGTATTCTCCGCGTGGGGATGGAGCGATGTTTTTGGCAATCTCCACCACGTCATTATCGTAGAAATACAAGCCTGGAACCGCATAATTTGATTTAGGATTCGCTGGTTTCTCTTCTATCGAGATCACTTTATTGTCTGCATCGAATTCCACCACGCCATAACGCTCTGGGTCATTCACAGAATAAGCATAAACCACGCCTCCAGAAGGATCGTTGTTTGCTTGCAATAACTTACTTAAGCCTGAGCCATAGAAGATATTATCCCCTAAAACCAAAGCCACCTTATCTTTTCCGATGAATTTCTCACCGATTACGAACGCTTGTGCTAAACCATTCGGTTCTGGTTGAACGGCATATTCGAAGCGACATCCAATTTGAGATCCATCTCCTAATAACTTCTCGAAATGAGGTAAATCGTGCGGAGTGGAGATGATCAAAATCTCTTTAATACCCGATAACATCAAAATCGACAAGGGATAATAGATCATCGGCTTGTCATAAACCGGCATTAATTGCTTGCTAACCGCTAAAGTCAATGGGTGTAATCTCGTTCCTGATCCACCTGCTAAAATAATTCCTTTCATCTTATCTGCCTGCGTAGTTTTTTTCGTAATATTTTTGATAATCTCCTGATGTAACATCATTTAGCCATTTTTCGTTAGCTAAATACCAGTTCACCGTTTTCTCTAATCCTTCTGCAAATTGCAAACTAGGCTCCCAGCCTAATTCCTTCATAATCTTGTTTGCATCGATCGCATAACGCAAATCGTGACCCGCACGATCCGTCACATAGGTAATTAATTGAACTGAAGTTCCTTCCGGACGACCTAATTTTTCATCCATGATTTTGCACAATAAATGCACTAAATCGATGTTTTTCCACTCATTGAATCCACCAATGTTATAGGTCTCACCAATTTTTCCATCATGGAAAACGGTATCAATGGCACGCGCATGGTCGATAACAAATAACCAATCGCGAACATTTTCGCCCTTTCCATACACGGGAAGTGGTTTGTTGTTCATGATGTTATGAATCATCAACGGGATTAATTTCTCCGGGAAGTGATTGGGGCCATAATTATTCGAGCAGTTCGTGATCACGGTAGGAAAACCATAGGTTTCGTGGTAAGCACGCACGAAGTGATCAGAACTTGCTTTAGACGCTGAATAAGGGGAACGAGGATCGTAAGAAGTGGTTTCTAAAAAGAATTCCTTCGGATCATGCAACTCACCATATACCTCATCTGTGGAGATATGGTAGAAACGCTTTCCTTCCATCTTACCTGCCCAGTGTTTCTTAGCAGCTTGCAATAAATTAACGGTACCAATTACATTCGTACGAACGAAGGCCAATGGATCCGTAATGGAGCGATCTACGTGAGATTCTGCCGCTAGGTGTAATACACCATCAAATTGATGCTCTGCAAATAAGGCGTCAATGTGATCAGCATCGGTAATATCCGCTTTAATGAAGTGGTAATTAGGGGCAGACGCCACATCCTCATTATTTGCCAAATTACCTGCATAGGTCAAGGCATCTAAATTGTAAATCTGGTAGTCAGGGTATTTGTTTACAAACAAACGCACCACATGAGAACCAATAAATCCGGCACCGCCGGTAATCACTAACTTTTTCATCTTATTTTATTAATGATTCTTGCCATTTCCAAGAATCTTGCAAAGCTCTTTCTAAACTATATTCTGTTTTCCAACCTAAAACCTGGTTCGATTTATCGGTAGAAGCATAAACGGCAGTAATATCACCCGCTCTGCGGTCTCTAACTTCATAATTCACTTTCTTGCCCGTCGCTTTTTCAAAAGCTAAAATAACCTCCATCACTGAGCTACCTTGGCCTGTCCCGATATTAAAGAAGTCATAGTTAACCTCCGATTTACCATCAATTAGATAGGATAGGGCCTTTACATGCGCTTTGGCTAAATCAACCACATGAATATAATCCCTGATGGCGGTTCCATCTGGTGTAGGATAATCTGTTCCCCAAACCTGCAAAGGACCACGCAATCCTGCCACTGATTGAGTCAAAAAAGGTATCAAATTTGCGGGTGTGCCTAAGGGTAATTCTCCGATTAATGCCGACTCATGCGCCCCAATCGGGTTAAAATAACGTAAAGCAATCGCTTTCAGAGAAGAAGAAGCTGCCACCGTATCTCGAATAATCTCCTCACAAATCTGTTTTGAGTTTCCGTAAGGAGAAGTAGCTGGTTGCACCGGAGATTCTTCCGTCGCTGGTAAGGTTTCCGGTTGGCCATAAACGGTGCAAGAAGACGAGAATACCAGGTTAGAAAGGCCATATTGAGCCATTTTCTCTAATAAGAGTACCGTTGCCGCTACGTTATTTCGGTAGTATTTTAAAGGGTTTTCCACCGATTCGCCTACCGCTTTCGAGGCAGCGAAGTGGATGATTCCTTTAATATCGTATTTCGAGAATAAAAGATCGTAGGTCTGAGGGTCATTCACGTCGCCTTCTTCATAAATAACCGCTTCTTTGGTGATTATTTCCAGGTTTTTGATCACCTGTTTCGAAGAATTAGAGAAATTGTCTACGATGATGGGCGTGTAACCATTTTCTTTCAATACCACATAAGTATGGGATCCAATGAAACCGGCACCGCCTGTAATTAATATTTGCATCTAATTTTTGTAAGAATTAAAGACAAATTTAAGTGAAAATAGGCCAATTGTCTTTAGTTTTGCAAAAAATATACGTTACCTATGACGGATGCTGCCATTAAAGCAATGATTCATTTATTAGACGATTCCGATCAGGAAGTCGTGAGCATGGTGGAGCAGCAAATTCGGACCTTAGGACCTTCTATTATCCCTGTTTTAGAGTCGGAATGGGAAACAGAAAGTTTAAATCCCATCTTACAGTCTAAAATTGAGAATTTGATTCATGATTTCCAATGGCAATCGGTGAAGACTCGTTTGCAGGTTTGGAAGGAATCGGGCGGGATGGATTTATTAGAGGGAATGTGGATTCTGGCTACCTACCGTTACCCAGATTATAGCTTCAACGACTTGAAAGTAGAGATGGATCAGCTGTATTATGAGGTTTGGCCTCAAATGCGGGAGGATTTACATCCGATGGATCAAGTGAAGGTGCTGAACTCAGTGATGTTCGAGCAATTGAAGTTTGGACCTAATTCGAAGAATTTTCATGCAGCCAATAACTCCTTCATTAATAATGTGTTATCGTCCAAAAAAGGTAATCCGATTAGCCTTTGTGTGATTTATATGTGGATTGCTCAAAAACTAGGCCTACCTATTTATGGGGTGAATCTCCCTAATCTTTTTGTCTTAACTTATAAGCAGAAAGGGCTTCAGTTTTATATTAATGTATTCAATAAAGGTCTGATATTCAATAAGATAGATATTGATAATTATATCGCACAATTGAATTTGACACCTAATGAGATTTATTATAACCCTTGTTCTAATTTAGAAATTATTCGTCGTGTCCTACGCAATCTTTTGATGGCTTACGAGAAGGCCGGTGAATTAGACTACAAAGAAGAACTAACGGAATTAATTGACTTATTGGATTAAGGCCACCGTAAGGCTAAATTCAGGGTATTCTTCCCAAAAGATATCTATTTCTTCTCCCGTAGAAACCTGCGCATTGCACGGATTTTGATTAAAATCGCGTATCTCCATTTCCTTTTGAAAGGATAATCCTGGTTTTCCTACCGCTTTATAGATGGATTCTTTAGCCGACCAGGCCAAAGTCAACAGATTCGATTGAGACTTCCATTTCTCCCATTCTCTTGCATGTAAGAATCGAGGGGCAATTTTTTCGATATTTCTACCGGGTTTTTCGAGGTCAATTCCGATTCGCTTATTCCGTGAGCAGGCTGCGGCCACATAAGGATAGGAGTGAGTTAGGCTAATATGCCAGTCTGATTCCTCAAAATAAGGGCGATTACGATTGTTTTGAACTAATTTAAGGGTTTCGAATTCAGTAGAAAGATGCTGCAAACAATGCCTTACTGCAGTTGATTCTAGTTTTTTAGTGGGATTTTCCACCGAAGGGGAGGACCAGGTCGCCGGGAATGTTTCAAAATAGGCCAGCGGTTCTTCGATTTTCCAAACGAGAATCTGGAAGTCTGCTGAGCTTATTTTTGAAAATATTTGGGGCATGTTTGGGGGTATTTGGACGTAAAATTATCATTTTTGTAGCTAAATCGTTGGAAATAATTTGAGTACCCTACAAATCGAACGTATTGACACCTTTTCAGGACATCGTGGTCCTGTTTACGCCCTTGAAACAGGGGAGGAATCCTTATTTTATTCTGCGGGATCCGATGGCTGGGTGGTGCAATGGAATTTAGCGAAACCTGACTTAGGCAAGGTAATTGCGCAGGTAGAAGGTTCTGTATATGCGCTTAAATTAGATTCAGATGGTATTTTATGGATAGGTCATAATTATCAGGGTATTCAGGGCGTTCGGGTTGCTGATCAAAGCTTGGTTTTTTCCATTCCCACCACTGGCCTATCTATTTTTTCCATTGAATTTGTGGGTTCCACGGCTTGGATAGGTCATAATGATGGCTTGATTACGGTGGTTGATCTAGCCACAAAGGCAGTGTTGAAGCATATCAAAGCGAGTGAAAAGAGCGTTCGATCAATCCTGCAATTGACTAATAGTAAGGTCGCTGTGGGTTATTCTGACGGATTTATTCGAATTTTTGATTCAGGTTATCAATTCGTAAAGGCATTTCAAGCGCATGAATCTTCCGTTTTTTCGCTCGCAGAGAGGGGAGGGGTTTTGTATTCCGTAGGTAAAGATGCTCGAATTAAGCAGTGGGATGCTAATTATACGCTTGTAAATGAGGTAGTTGGACATATTTATGCCATTCATGATTTGCAATTTTCTCCAGATGGTAACTGGTTAGCCACAGCGAGTATGGACAAGACTGTGAAGATTTGGGAAACACAGGGATTGAAATTGCGCAAGGTGTTGGATGCATCAAGGCATGGGGGGCATAAGAATTCGGTTAATAAACTAATCTGGAGCTCATTCGACGATTTACTCATCTCAGCATCTGACGATAAAAATCTTTCTATTTGGAAAATTCACTAAAATTTTTCCTATTTTAGCATTTGTATACCTAAATCTATCAACATTGGAAGCTTCCTTTTCAAAATCATTTCGCGGTTATGATGTCTCAGAAGTAGACGCTTACGTTCAAAGTGTGCAGAACTTTGAGACCGAATCCCAAAATGCTTTGGCAAAATCGAATCAAAAAACAGCGGAATTAAAAGCTGAAGTGGCTCGATTAAGAGAAATTGAATCAAGTCTTTTTAGAGCATTAAAGTTAGCGGAGGAAAGTCAACAAAACTTTTCCGCTAAAATGGAAAAAGAAGCCAAATCCATTCTAGATAAGGCCAATAAAGAGGCAGAGGCAATCAAGAAGAAGGCGGATTCAGATGCCCAAAAACAAGCTTTGTTGACGGAAAATGAGCGTAAACAAACCTTAGCGCAAGCAAATCAAGAGCTAAAAGAACAAGAACGCCAATTGCGTAATTTACAAGAAGCTCAAAAAGAGATAGCTTCACAATTAAAGTCTATTTCGGAACAAACCTTAGGGTCTATTGCGAACTGGTTAACGACTGATTTAGTGGCTCCTATAGCTCTATTAGCGCCTGCTGCACCTACCACTACCTCTAAAAGAGGCCGTAAGCCAGGTGTGAAAAATAAGCCGAAAACGAAAGTTAAAGCGAAAGCGAAAGTAAAGCCGCCCGTTAAAGAGAAGATCGCAAAAGAAAAGGTTGTAAAAGCAAAGCCGGCTCCTAAGGCAAAACCTGCCGATAAAGCAATTCCCGCTAAAAGAGGGCCTAAACCTAAAGCTAAACCGGAGGCCTTAAGCGCCGCAAAACCAGCCGTCATTAAAACTGAAAAACCAGCACCTTCAAAGCGTGGTCCAAAGCCTAAAATTAGTCTAGAAACAGTTTCTGATGAGGGTTTGCCAACCTTAAACAAGGTTTTAGAGGCCTACGCAAAATCATCTGGGCCTCGCGGTAAAGTAGGGGAGATCAACTAGCACATGGCGAATTACCAGGTTTCTATAGAGGATATACGAATTTTTGCTTTTCATGGATTGTACCCGGAGGAGCGAATTTTGGGGAATTGGTATACCTTAGACGTTATAGTAGAATCCGAAACTCAGCCTAATTTTTCAGATGACATCGCTAATACCATCGATTATTCCCTGATTTATGCCATTTGCAAGCAGATAATGGCTAAACCGGTGGATTTATTGGAGACCGTAGCTGAAAAAATTGCACAGAAAATTCGGGATGAAATTTCAGAAGAAGTGTCCATTCTGGTTCAAATTTCAAAGGAAAATCCCCCAATGGGAGTCTCAGCAGGTAAAAGTACAGTCGTTTATCGCCTCGATTAATTTTTGTAAAGATTTATTGTGTATTTTTGGCGTAGCTAACCTATACGAATGCGTCACCAAGTTACCATCAAAGATATTGCCAAACAGCTGGGAGTTTCAGTTGCGACCGTATCGAGGGCTTTACGTGATTTGCCGGATATTCATCCAGATACGAAGAAATTGGTATTGGATTTAGCCAAAGAGCTAGATTACCAACCCAATGTACTCGCCACCAGTTTAGTTAAATCGAAGACCAAAACACTCGGTCTCATCGTCCCTGATCTAGGTTATTATTTCTTTTCTACCGTCGTTAAAGCCGTAGAAGACGCCGCAATTGCTGCAGGATATTCCCTTTTGATCGCTCAAACACAAGAGTCATTCGAACGTGAATTAACGAATATTCAGAACCTTTCCCGGTCTCAAGTAGAAGGAATTATTATCTCCTTATCGCGTGAGACCGTCAATTTTGATCATTTGACTCGCTTGCAGAGACGGGGGATTCCTCTCGTATTCTTTGATCGCGATAGTGACGAAATTGATGCGTCTAAAGTAATGGTGGATAATGAGCAATCAGCCTATGAAGCCGTTAAACACTTGATTGAGAATGGTTGCAAGCGCATTGCTTTTTTAGCAGGACCCAAAAATGTTTCTGTTAGTAACCAGCGTCGAATGGGTTATTCCAGGGCCTTACAAGAAGCAGGAATTGAATCTGATCCATCTTTAATTATCCATAGTGATTACTTCCAAGATTCCGCGATTGCCAAAACGCATCAATTGATGAAGGAAACAAATCGTCCTGATGGAATTCTAGTGGTTTCTGATCGATTAGCGATTGGTGTATTGATTGCTCTTCGCGAATTGAATATTTCTGTTCCGGATGAAGTAAAAATGGTTAGTTTCAATAACGAACCGATTTGTTCTTTAGTTTCCCCTACGATTTCTTCAATTGCGCAGCCTTTGGAAGAAATAGGCCGTTTATCTGTCGAATTATTGCTTGAACAAATCGAGCATAAAACCGATAATCCGACCCCGAGAGTGGAAGTTTTAAAGACAAAATTGATCGTACGGGAGTCCTCCGTTCGCAAAAAATAATCCCCTTATTTTAGTCCTTTTTTTTCTTGGAAAAATAGGCGAAATTTTAGATATTTGTTCTATTGAAAAATACCGCTTTTCGCCGTGTTTTTCTCTTGAATCAAAACAGTTTTTATGTCATTACAAAGCAATGTTATCCCTATCAACATCGAAGATGAAATGAGGGGAGCGTACATCGATTATTCGATGTCAGTTATTGTGTCTCGTGCGCTTCCAGACGTACGCGATGGATTAAAGCCAGTTCACAGAAGGGTGTTATTCGGAATGGAGGAACTGGGAGTTAGTTACAACAAATCCTATAAAAAGTCTGCTCGTATTGTCGGAGAGGTACTCGGTAAGTATCACCCACACGGTGATTCTTCAGTATATGACACGATGGTACGTATGGCCCAAGATTGGTCTTTACGTTATCCTTTAGTGGATGGTCAAGGTAACTTTGGTTCAGTGGATGGTGATTCTCCGGCAGCGATGCGTTATACGGAGGCTCGTTTGAAGCGTATTGCGGATGAGTTGCTTTCTGATTTGAACAAAGAAACGGTTGATTTTCAGCCTAACTTTGATGATTCCCTGGAAGAACCGACGGTTTTACCAGCTAAGATTCCTAATCTATTATTGAACGGTACCTCAGGTATCGCGGTAGGTATGGCGACGAATATGGCGCCACATAACCTAAACGAAGTAGTAGATGGTATTTCAGCCTATATCGATAACCGGGATATTACGATTTTAGAGTTGATGCAATACATCAAGGCGCCAGATTTCCCTACGGGTGGAACGATTTATGGTGTTCAAGGTATTCGCAATGCTTTTGAAACAGGTCGTGGTCGTATCGTGGTTCGTGGAAACGCGACTTTTGATACGTCGAAAACGGGGAAAGAGCAGATTGTCGTTTCTGAGATTCCGTATATGGTTAACAAGGCGTCATTAATTAAGCAATGTGCTGATTTAGTGAACGACAAGAAGATCGAGGGTATCTCTGAGATTCGCGATGAGTCAGACCGCCAAGGTATGCGTATTGTATTCGATTTAAAGCGTGATGCAGTAGCGAATGTGGTATTGAATAACTTGTACAAGCATACGGCGCTACAATCATCGTTCTCGGTGAATAACGTTGCCTTGGTGAAAGGACGTCCAATGATGTTGAATCTGAAGGACTTGATTCATCACTTTGTAGAGCATAGAAATGAGATTATCGTACGTCGTACACAAT
>JBJOIV010000026.1:0-23092 GCA_046046955.1 Bacteroidota bacterium
GATTGAAGCAATTGATTCAATTGGATAATGCTTGGGTGCCGGAAAAAGACGGTTGTTCTTTGTACATCCGTCCGTTTATGTTTGCAACAGATGAGTATGTGGGCGTTTCTCCTTCAACTACCTATAAATTTATCATCTTCAATTGTCCTGTAGGATCGTATTATTCAAAGCCTTTGCGTGTACGTGTGGAAACTGAATACATTCGCGCAGCAAAAGGTGGAGTAGGTTTTGCTAAGAATGCCGGTAATTATGGTGGTTCATTATTCCCTACAATCGAGGCGAATAAGGCGGGATATGATCAAATTATTTGGACGGATGCGGCGACACATCAGTACGTAGAGGAAGCGGGGACGATGAACCTGATGTTTATCATCAATGGAGCCTTAGTGACTGCGCCTACTGGTGATACCATTTTAGATGGTGTGACACGGAAATCGGTGATTCAGATTGCCAAAGACTGGGGCGTCGAAGTCCAAGAACGTCTCTTATCCGTGAAAGAATTAGTAGAAGGAATTAGTTCAGGTGCGGTAACCGAAGCATTCGGGGCTGGAACAGCAGCCGTAATTGCGCCTATTCAGACGATTGGTTTTGAGGGAAAAGATTACGATTTACCAGCTCGCAAGGAGAACGATTTCTCTGCTAAAGTGTTCAATGAAATAAGCCAAATTCGTTTAGGCGAAATCGCAGACACACGCGGTTGGATTTATAAAATTTAATTAACGGCATTAAAGCTGATTTTAATGCCCGGATCCTTGGGAGTACTAACGTTCTCTAATTGGATACGGGTATTTTTATTTTTAGTCCAAAGTACTTGTGTGCCTTTTGTCTCAGATGGGCCAAATTTTACCTCTAAATAGCCTTTCCATTGATCAATTAAAGGCTGTACATCCTCTGCTGAATCAACAAAAATATCAAAGGTGATTTCTTGGAGTTTATTTTGATCGTTTGGGATGTAGGTGATATCGCTAAAATTCAAATCGGTGTCATCGAAATAAAGCGTATAGGATTTCCCATTTTCTGGTTGAGATTCGGCTACTTCCAACGAGTCGTTTAAGGTAGTGAAATCTTGACCCCAGGTCGTGTTTCGAACGATATTTGTTGGGCTTACTGTCAGTTTTTGAACCCATTCGCCACTGGCAGACCAAGCTGCCGCAACTGCTTCTGTTTGCTGGCTATCCTTGTTTTCTGCTTGTTTTTCCTGACTGCACGAATGTAAGGTGATTATCAGAGCTCCGGAAATAAAAAGGCTCAAAAATGGAACGATTAGTTTATTTAACGGGTTCTTCATACAAATGCAAAAGGGAGTGAGAATTTTTATTTACCAAAAATAGATGAATTTCGCCATTGATGATAAAAAATGTTATTTTTGGGAAAATATAATCGAATTATAGGCTTTGGCCTTCAAAATATACAAGATTATTAGTGGTTAGGTATTTTTAAAATGAGCTGGTTTTTAACCGGCTTTTTTTTTGCCTAAAACTCCCGACCTATACTGACTACGAGGCCAGATTTACCACTATTGATGACAGGGACGCCTAATTTACACACGAAGTTATAGTAGGTGACGATATCGAATCCGAGGCCCATACCATAGATCCATCGATTTGAAAAGCGACTATTAGTTAGCTCTGGGTTTGCTTGATAGACATAAGCGAAATCGAAGAATACGGTCGGATAAATGGCGAGTGGTACTTGATTAAATTGCTTGTACGGAATAAAGCGAATGGGAATTACCTTATTATAAAGTTGGTATTTAAAGGTGTTTTTAGACAACAAGTAATTCGTTCCATCGATGACGTTCAGTTCATAGCCACGCACATTATCATTCCCATATCCCAGGGCTTGTAGGTTAGCATAGGGGATATTTCTATTCTCTTGCGTCAATTTGCCTTTCCAGGATGTAGTGATGAAAAAGTTGGATCCTAAATCAAAGAAATAGGCAATGGATGCTCGTAAATCCCAATAATTCAACGCGTCTTGCGCCAGAATACCAAAATGATTATAGGCAAAATCAAGTTTTTTTCCTCTCAACGGATAGGGTGCGTAATCCCTGAAATCGTATGAATACGCGTAGGTTAGCTGTAGGAAATTTTGCTCGTTCGATCCCTTATAATAGTAAGTAGGGTTTAGTAGGCGAATGGTATCTGATACGACGGAGTGGCTGTAGCGTATTTCAGCAAAGTGGAAATCATAAAATTTAATTCTTTTTCGCAAGCTAAAGGCTCCGCTCCAACGCTCACGTAAGATTTTATCCGAACTTAAAATTTGTAGCGTGTCATTTCTAGTTCTGAAGGCTAAATTTTTATTCGTGGTATAACTGAGAGCGGCTCCAATCCCGAGGGTCTTTTTGGGGTCAATGTACGGATTAGAATAGCCTAATTCCAGGCGCTGTGTAAATCCAGTTTCTGCTTTAAAGCTGAGCCTTTCGTTTCTGCCCCGAAAATTATTGTGAATAAAGTGGGCGCCATAAATCGTTCTGCTGAACGAATGACCTTTCGACCACCATTCATTTAAATTTCGATCAGCTAACTGAAATATGGGATAGCCTAGTAAATACCACTGCTCCAGAAACTCGTAGGTAATTTGAATGTGTTCGGGTTTGTTTTGGTGGTAATCACCTTTTACCCAAATGAAAAGATTTGTATTATTTAATTTTCGGCGATTAAACTCAAGTCGAGCATCTAAGTCCGCCACTTGAACAGTATCTCCCGAATGCAAATCCAATTCTCTTCGCAGGATATTGTCACGTGTTTTTTCGTTTCCTTTGAAAATGACACTATCCACGATGACAAATTGCGCTTTCGCGCTCTTTGAAATTGTGATGAATAATAAAAATAGGAAAAGGAGGCGGGGCATTTTCACCGCGCAATTTAGTCATTTAGAGCGATTTATTCATAAATAATCGTTTCTGGGCTTTCATACCAACGTTCGAAATTCGCTTGGTATTTTTTCTCGATGGATGGCCGTTTAATCTTCATTGTAGGCGTCAAACATTCATTTTCAATGTTCCAATCTTCTTTTACGATGACCACCTTTTTTAAATGTTCATAATTTTTTAACAATGGATTAACCTCGTCCTTCAAGCCTATCATGGTTTGTTCGATCTCTTCTTTTGGCTTAATTTTTGCCGCTGCACTAAGGACAACTAAAACAATTGGTTGCGGTAAGTTGACACCCACCACACAGACTTGTTCCACCAATTCATGTGTACCAATTTTGTTTTCTATCGGAGCGGGTGCCACGTAATGCCCTTTGGCCGTTTTGAAATTATCTTTTACCCGCCCTGTAATGGAGAGGAATCCTGCTGAATCTAAGGTGCCTTGATCACCCGTTTTTAGCCAGCCATCAGAGGTGAATAAATCATTTGTTAATGCCGGTTCCTTGAAATAGCCTGTTGAATTATAAGGTGCCCGCATCTGAATCTCGCCTGTTTCAGGATCAATTCGCGTGTCGCAGTCCGGATGCACTCGGCCTACAGATCCTAATTTGATTTGATTTCTAGGCATGACGGCATTCAAGCCCATATTTTCCGTCATACCGTAGGCCTCCTGAATGTAGATGCCTAATTTTTGAAACCAGATCATCAGTTCCTCAGAAATGGGTGCCGCCCCTGTAACAGCTAGTTTTGTGCAGTCTAAGCCGAGTCCTTTTTGGATTTTTTTTTGAATGATATTTTTCAAAATAGGAATCCGCAAGAAGAGATCTAATTTCTTTTGACCTCCAATTTTCTGTAGAATACCTTCCTGGAATTTCGCCCAGATTCGCGGAACAGCTAAGAAATGAGTCGGTCTAGCTGTTGCTAAATTTTTCGCAAAAGTGTCGAGGTTCTCGACAAAATAGATGGTGCCTCCCGCCGCTGTTCCAGCAAATTCGACAAAGTTTCTCTCAGCAATATGGCAAAGGGGTAAATAGGAAATAAATCGTGCCGAAGGTTGATCTAATAACGCAATTTCTCTGGCCATATTGATGCCTGCCTCAATTCCACCATAGGTAATCATCACGCCTTTGGGCATTCCTGTCGTACCGGAGGTGTAAACAATGGTGGCGATGTCTTCGGGTTTCGGCTGAGGTAAAGACGCGATTTCTTTTTCAGTTTTCAGAATCTCAACCCAATGATGACCCGATTTTTCGGAACTTTCTGGCGTATGCAAAACTAGTACATGCTCAGGAATGGCCTCTTTGATTTTGTCCCAATGATCTAATTTACCTACAATCAGGATGGAACATTCTGAATGCACTAAAACCTGATGCAATTGGTCTTTCGTTAACGTGGCATAGAAAGGGACTGATATGCCTCCCGCAGCTGCAATTGCCAAATCTGCCATCATCCAATGGGCCGAATTTTTGGCTAATATTCCAACGTTTTTTGATTCCTCTGTTAGTTGACGCTGTAAAAAATGAGCGATTTTTTTAACCTCTACAGCGGCTGCCGCATAGCTATAGTCAATGTATTGATCGCCATGTGGTTGTCTTAAATAAAGGTTGTTTGGAGTGGTATTTGCCCAATGAAGGAAATTCTCCAAGTTGCTTTGGTAATGAGAAATCATGTAAGGTATTTAGAGGAATTTAAGAGGGAAAAATAAAACTTATTTCCTTTAAATCATAGGATTCTACCGTGAATTCTTTTTCAATTTCCAATAATCCCTGTTCATTAACCCCTAGAATTTTGCCCTCAAAACGTTCATTGCCAGCTTCGTAGCTCGCCCATTCTAGTCGTCTGAATAAGCGTTCATGGTAGTGCTCATCGATTTTCTCAAATTGCCCATCTTTAAAAAGGGTGTAGGTATTTTCGATCCCTTGGGAAATATAATTGTAAATCTCTGGAAGTGAAATGGGATCTTTCAGTTCTAAATAGGAGCGGAGTGAGGTTCCTCTAATTCCTTCAAAATTGACTTGATTGATATTCAGTCCGATACCTACGATGGAAAAGCTCCACTTTCCGGCTTGGAAATTATTCTCAATTAAAATTCCACCTAATTTGACCCCATCCAGGTAAATGTCATTGGGCCATTTTATTTCAAAGTTGAAATTTTCTCCCTGTGTAGCACGAGACCAAGCCCCTAGTCCATCCAAAATGCCATTGGCTATGGCTTTGCTCAGAAAGAATTGTTTTTCGAGCAGTGCATGAGATGGTCTGAGTAAAATGGAAAGGGTTAGATTTTGATGTGGCTCGGCTTGCCAAGTGTTTCCTCTTTGTCCTCTACCTGCGGTCTGATGACCCGCAATCCAAGCAAAACCCTCGGGAATTTTTCCGTTTAAAGCCTCTTCAAAGGCGATAGAATTCGTCGATGGACAAATGTCTAGATATTTACTGTTTTTGCCAATGAAGCGGGTGGGAGCTTGGTAATTGTTCAATTATTATTTGTAATTTTAGGGTTACAAGAACAAATTTAGAT
Source organism: Bacteroidota bacterium (assembly GCA_046046955.1). Classification (GTDB taxonomy): domain Bacteria; phylum Bacteroidota; class Bacteroidia; order Cytophagales; family Spirosomataceae; genus Aquirufa. The sequence continues at coordinate 5,397 of JBJOIV010000026.1, forward strand.
TTTTATTCGTTATTGGTTTCTTGTTACACAAATTAATACAGAAAAACATTTATGAGTAAAACTCTTAAGAAAGTCGCTAAGCAAGTCGATGCGTCAGAGGAAATAGTGAGCTGGGTGGTAAAAGGCATGCAGGATAAAAAAGCGCAAGAAATCACGGTGTTGGATTTACGTAAGGTAGATAATGCTTTTACGGATTTCTTTGTGATTTGTTCAGGTACATCTGACACACAAATTGATGCGATCGCTGATTCAGTGGATAAAGAAGTGTGGGAATCAGGTAAAATTCACGTTCATGCGGTAGAGGGAAGAGCAAATCGGGAATGGATTATTATGACGTGATTGTTCACGTATTTTTGAAAGATAAGCGGGCTTTTTTCAAGCTTGAGGAATTGTGGGGTGATGCTAAATTTACTGTCATTCCAGATTAATTTTATTTTAGATTTATAGAACCTTATCACCCATCAGGGTGTTTAATGCCCAACAATAAAAATCAAAATGGCCAAACAAGGGAATAATTTTAAAAACGCGAAACGTTCAGGCTTACAGCCTCGTATGCCTAAAAAACCAGTCGGAGGATTCCAAAGTTGGATGGTCGTAGGTTTAGTGTTAGCGGTTGTTAGTATGTTTTTCTTTTCGAAGGAAACAACATTGCAGCCTATCACAATCAAGCAATTTGAATCGATGTTGATTCAAAAAGAGGTGGAGAAAGTGGTGATTGTGAATGATAAAATTGTGGAAGTAAGTCTTAAACCGACTTATATCCCGAAGTATTTCAAGAAAAACACGACGCAGAAATTAGTTCCTGCTGCGCAAGTTCCTCACTTTGAATTTGAGATTAATTCGAAAGAAAGCTTCGAGCGTTTCTTAGAAGATCGCCAAAAAACTTTCCCGCGTAACGAACAGATTATGGCTTCTCCGGAGACGAGAACGGGTCCTTTGGACTGGTTAGGGACTTGGGGATTCTTTATCTTAATGGGTCTTAGCTTCTATTTCTTGTTCTTTAGAATGGGTGGTGGAGCCGGTGGCGGAGGTCAAATCTTTAACATCGGTCGTTCCCGTGCTACGCTGATTGAAGGCGAATCGAAAGTGAAGATTACCTTTAACGATGTAGCTGGTTTAGATGAGGCGAAAGAGGAGATTCAAGAGATTGTAGAGTTCTTGAAATTCCCGAAGAAATTTACTGATTTAGGGGGTAAAATCCCGAAAGGTGCCTTATTAGTAGGCCCTCCAGGTACCGGTAAAACCTTATTGGCGAAAGCTGTTGCAGGTGAAGCAGGGGTTCCTTTCTTCTCGCTTTCAGGCTCTGATTTCGTGGAGATGTTTGTCGGAGTAGGTGCTGCACGTGTGCGTGATTTATTTAAGCAAGCGAAAGAAAAAGCACCTTGTATTATCTTCATTGATGAGATTGATGCGGTGGGTCGTTCCCGTGGTCGTGGTTCTATGCCAGGAGGAAACGATGAGCGCGAAAATACACTGAACTCCCTTCTAGTGGAAATGGACGGTTTTGCAACAGATTCAGGTATTATCATCATGGCGGCAACAAACCGTCCAGATGTATTGGACCCTGCTTTATTGCGTCCAGGTCGTTTTGATCGTCAAATCTCGATTGACAAACCCGATATTATTGGTCGTGAAGCGATCTTCAAAGTGCACTTGAAGCCATTGAAATTAGCAGCAGATACGGATCCTAAGGAGTTAGCAGCTCAAACACCTGGTTTCGCTGGTGCTGAGATTGCGAACGTATGTAATGAGGCGGCCTTAATCGCGGCACGTCGTTCTAAGACAGCAGTTGACATGAACGATTTCCAAGAAGCGATGGATCGCGTAATTGGAGGTTTGGAAAAGAAAAACAAATTGATTTCTCCAGAGGAGAAGAAAATTGTTGCCTTCCACGAGGCTGGTCACGCCATTGCTGGTTGGTTCTTAGAGCATGCGAATCCTTTAGTGAAAGTTTCCATCGTACCTCGTGGGGTGGCTGCTTTAGGTTATGCGCAGTATTTGCCTAAAGAGCAATTCTTGTACCGCACAGAGCAGTTAATGGATGAAATGTGTGTGACTTTGGGTGGTCGTGCGGCTGAGGAAATTGTGTTTGGCAAGATCTCAACAGGTGCTCAAAATGATTTAGAGCGCATCACGAAATTAGCCTATTCAATGGTGACCATTTATGGTATGAACGAGAAGTTAGGTAATATTTCTTATTACGATTCCAAAGGCTCAGAATACCAATTTAACAAGCCCTATTCAGAAACGACAGCACGCGAAATTGATGAGGAAGTTCGCAAAATCATCAAAGAAGCATATGATCGCACGAAGAAGTTGTTGAAATCGAAACAAGATAAGTTGACGATTTTAGCCGAGCAATTATTGCAGAAAGAGGTCTTGTTCCAAAGCGATTTAGAGGCTTTAGTGGGTCCTCGTCCATTCGAGCAATTGACGTCCTACCAAGAGTTTATCAAGGGGGAGACGGAGAAAAAACGCAAGGATGCAAAAGATGAGCGTGATTTAGCAGAGGAGAAAAAGAATGCTCCGGCGAAAGTGGTAACAGCGAAGAAAGCGCCAGCAGCGAAAGCAACGGTAGCAAAAGCTCCGGCTAAAAAAGCGCCAGCTAAAAAGCCAACAGCGACGAAAGAAGTGGCTGCAAAGCCAAGAGCTAGAAAACCAAAATCGACAGATAGTTAATCAATTGGGTGCCCAAAAGGGTGCCCATTTTTTTATATGATTCACCTTAATCTGACATCAGGGAAAAAAGTGTATTTCGCATCAGATTTTCATTTGGGGTTTCCGGATGAGAATACCTCAAGAGAGCGAGAGAAAGCGTTGGTTTCTTGGTTAGATCAGGTTCAGAAAGATGCCCAAGATCTATTCTTGATGGGTGATTTATTTGACTTTTGGTTCGAATACAAGACAGCTGTTCCGCGCGGCTTTGTTCGCTTTCTAGGTAAGCTTTCTGCACTCGCAGATCAAGGAATTCAGATTCATATTTTTGTGGGTAATCATGATCTTTGGATGTGGGATTACTTGGAAAAAGAGTTGGGCGCGAAAATCTACAGAGAGCCTAGTGATTTGAAAATCACCACCGTTAATAGATCATTCCAATTACATATTGGTCACGGTGATGGTTTAGGCCCTGGTGATACGGGATATAAAATCTTGAAGAAAGTATTTACGAATCGACTGGCACAATGGCTTTTCGGGTTCCTGCATCCTAATGTTGGAATCAGCTTGGCTAACTTTTGGTCCTCCACACGAAAAGAAAGTACTCTGGCTAAAGGGGAAGATGATTTTCATGCGGAAACTGATTTTATTTTAGCCTATGTACGTGAAACAGCTGCTAAAAAACCGGAGATTGAAAGCTTTGTTTTTGGCCATCGTCATCATCCAATGGCTTTCCCTGTAGGACCTGCAGTTACTTATTATAACCTAGGGGATTGGTTTAATCCTCAATTTAAGAATGCGTATTACCTCCAAATTGATGAAAATAAAATCGACTTTATTCATTTTAACGCTCCTTTTAGCGTTTAACTCGTTTGCTCAACAAAGTACTGAACAATGGCGTCCTGCCATTCATTTTACACCCAAGGTTAACTGGACAAATGATCCGAATGGCTTAATCTATATTAACGGAAATTATCATCTTTTTTACCAACATAATCCGAAAGGCAATGAGTGGGGAAATATGAGCTGGGGCCATGCTAAGAGCAAGGACTTGTTGCATTGGGAGGAGTTACCTGTGGCTATTCCACATGGCAAAGAATATATATTTTCTGGATGTGTGGTCTATGATAAGGACCATGTTTCAGGATTAGGGGATCCCACAAAGCCTTTGTTGATTGCTATTTATACGGCTGATTATCCCAATACCTTACAGGAGCAGCATTTGGCTTATTCAAATGATGAGGGATTGACTTGGACGAAATACGATAAGAATCCAGTTTTAAGCATCAATTTGAAGGATTTCAGAGACCCTAACATTATTTGGCATGCACCATCGAAGCAATATGTGATGACGGTGGTGAAGCCTTGGGAATATACGGCTCAGTTTTATGGGTCAAAGGACTTGATTCATTGGTCTTTATTGAGCGAATTTGTTCAACAGGGTGACATCGATATGATTTGGGAATGCCCTTCTTTGTTGGAATTGCCGGTAGAGAATTCGAAGGAAATGAAATGGGTATTAGCCGTATCGAGCCAAGGACCTTACAAGAAAACAGTGGGTATGCAGTATTTTGTGGGAGATTTTGATGGCAAAACTTTCAAGAATGATGCCCCGAAGGAGCAAGTGAATTATGTGGATTTTGGACGCGACTTCTATGCAGCTATCCCTTTTTACAATACGGTGGACAAAGAGACTTTTTGGTTAGGTTGGATGTTAAGTTGGTCCTACGGAAAAGAGCAACCGACCTTCCCTTGGAAAGGCCAAATGTCATTAGCTAGAACTTTATCTTTAGTACGCACATCTCAGGGTTTAAAATTAAAGCAGGTATTCAAGCCTAATTTTGCCAGTCAGAAGCCTAGTTATGAGGCAAAAAATCTAATTATTAAGGATTCCAAAACGCTTTCGGGAATCAAGTTTCTACAAAATAAGACCTATATGGTTGAGCTGCGAGTAGATGCGTCCCGTGCAAAGCAATGGGGACTTGAAATAGGGGATGAGGCGAGAGAAAACCCAGAATTGACTCGAGTGGGATTTGATGAAAAGAGTCAGGATTGGTTCATTGATCGTCGTATGAGTGGCGTTATTCCAGCTCCTGGATTTGATATGATTCAATCAGCGCCATTTGTGCCTGGTGGAGATAAAGTTTTTCAACTAGTGGTGGATCGTTCTACTTTAGAGTTATTAGCGCAAGATGGAACAGTGGCTATCAGTTCATTGCGTTTTCCGAAGAACAAAGAGTCCTTAAAATTAGTCGCACAGGGAGGCGAAATTAGAGTAAAGGAATTGCGTATTTGGGAGATTAAATAGCGATTTTTCGTTATCTTCACAGAATTGTATTTTAACCAAGAAACGAATGTCGCAATTTCATACACGCTTAGAGGTCATGTCAGAATTGGCCAAAAACATGGATACCTACGTAAAGGACTACTTAGTCCCGATCGAGACCAATTGGCAGCCAGCAGACATGTTACCAGATGCAACGAAAGATTCGTTCTTTTCAGATGTGAAAGCTTTACAAGAAGCCGCGAATGAATTGCCTTACGATTATTGGGCTGTTCTAGTGGGTGATACGATCACGGAAGAAGCTTTGCCTACGTATGAATCGTGGTTATTAGGTATGGATACGGTTAATCATGTCGACCAAAATGATGGCTGGGCGCGTTGGATTCGTACCTGGACGGCAGAAGAAAATCGCCATGGTAACCTGTTAGGCACCTATTTGTATTTATCTGGAAAGGTAGATATGAAAGCGGTGGCAGTATCAACACAATACCTTATCGCTGATGGTTTTGACATCGGAACTTCCGCAGATCCTTACCGTAACTTTGTTTATACGTCGTTTCAAGAATTAGCAACGAATATCTCGCACCGTCGTACCGCTTCTTTAGCGAAGCAACACGGTAATTCACTTTTATCTCGTATGTGTGCTCAGATTGCCGCAGATGAGCTTCGTCACCACAAGGCCTACCGTGCATTCGTATCGGAGATTTTCAATTTAGATCCGAACGAAATGATGCTCGCTTTTGCGGACATGATGAAGAAGAAGATTGTCATGCCGGCGCATTTCTTACGCGAAATTAATGGGGCGAAAAGTTCTTTATTTGAGCATTTCTCTGACGCTGCTCAACGTTTAGGTGTGTATACGACACAAGATTATGTGACGATCATGCGCGGATTGATCAGTGATTGGAATATTGAAAATATGACGGGATTAAATGAAACGGCAGAAAAGGCACGTGATTACGTAGCTAATTTGCCAGCCCGTTTAGAAAAATTAGCAGATCGAGTTAAGGTGCCTGAGTTAGCGTATCCTTTCTCTTGGATTGCCTAAATATGTCGAAGAAGTTATCAATGGATGAGCTGAATAGGCTCGACGTTTCTACTTATAAAACCACGGAAAAATTCCCTTATGTGATCGTTTTAGATGACATCAGGAGTATGAATAACATTGGCTCCGCTTTTCGAACAGGGGATGCCTTTAAATGCGCCGCGATACACTTGTGTGGCATTACTGCGCAACCACCTCACAGAGAAATTTCTAAGACCGCTTTGGGGGCAGATGAATCAGTAGACTGGCTTTATTTTGCCGATGCGGCAGACAGTCGCAAGGCATTACGAGAGGCAGGTTATCAAATCGTCTGTGTGGAACAAGTTCAAGGTTCTGTGTCGCTAGAAAAATTCAACCCTATTCAAGATCAAAAGTATGCTTTCGTTTTCGGAAACGAGGTTTTTGGCGTAAACGATGCCTGGATTCAGGAGGCAGATTTTAGTTTGGAGATCCCCCAGTTTGGGACAAAACATTCACTAAATGTTTCCGTGAGTATGGGTGTGGTGATTTGGGATTTTGTCTCTAAAATTATCGCCTAAATTCATTCATCATTTGTACGTTGCGTTCATCCTTTTACCAGGATTTGAACGCAATTTTTGTTTAAATTCGTTTCGTTAAATTCAATTTATGATACTATCTATTCAAAACGTGGTAAAGCGGTATGCTGAACACACAGCGCTAGCTGGGGTAAGTTTAGAGATACCGAAGGGGCAGATTTTTGGCCTATTAGGGCCGAACGGTGCCGGGAAAACATCGCTTATTCGAATTATCAATCAAATAACAGCACCGGATGAAGGACAGGTCATTTTTGATGGTGAATTATTGCAGCCTAAACACGTCGAGCAGATCGGTTATTTGCCTGAGGAGCGCGGTTTGTACAAGAAGATGAAGGTAGGAGAGCAGTTAATGTATTTAGCGCAATTAAAGGGCCTTTCTAGGGCTGAGGCACAGAATCGATTAAAGGATTGGTTTATTCGTTTGGATATTAAAGATTGGTGGAATAAACCGGTTGATGATCTTTCCAAAGGAATGCAACAAAAGACCCAGTTCATCGCTACTGTTGTGCATGAGCCTAAACTTTTAATTTTAGATGAGCCATTTTCTGGTTTTGATCCGATTAATGCTAACATGCTGAAAGAGGAGATTCTTGGCTTAAAAGAGCGCGGAACGACCATTTTATTCTCCACTCACCGAATGGAATCGGTTGAGGAATTATGTGATAGTATCGCACTTATTAATCATTCTCAGGTCGTTTTAACAGGGGAGAAAGAGGAAGTTCGAAATCGATATAAGAAGGACGAATATGCGATTAAGTTTTCAGGTACTCTATCAGACACGGCTGCCTTTCAGGTGGTCTCGGTGGATGACGCGGGGCATTCGGCTATTATCAAATTAACGCAAGCAGATGGTACCAATAAAGCTATTGCAGCCCTGATTAAGCAGGTGGATTTACAGGAGTTTAAAGAGGTAGTTCCCTCCTTTAACGACATTTTTATTCAAGTAGTAGAAGAAACGAAATAAGCGATGAACAAGATATTATTAGTCATTCAACGAGAGTATTTGACCCGTATTCAAAAGAAATCGTTCTGGATTGCGTCCCTGTTGGGTCCTATTTTAATTACGGCCATTTATGCAGTACCTATTTGGCTAGCTATGCAGGACAAAGAGGTGAAGCGAATCGAGGTAGTCGATGAGAGTGGATTGTTTCAAGCAGCAGATCTAGTGGATAAGGAGGTGGAATTCAAGTTAGTCAATAAGCCTGTTGCTGATTTGAAAGCTAATTTTGCCAAAGAAGGATATACCACCCTCGTGCATCTTCCGAAGGATATTTTGACGAATGGGAGGGATTTGAAAATATACTCAGAAAAGAATTTAAGCCTCACCTTAAAGTCCTCAATTGAGCGTGTTATTGAGAAAAAAGTGCGTGCGGTGTTAATGAAAGAGGCTGGAATTGCCTCAGAAGTGTATGAAAAAACACAGGTGGATGTGGGTAGTGAGACGGTAACTGTGTCAGAGTCAGGTGATGAGACGAGTTCCTCCTCTGGTGGCGCGATGATTTTAGCGGGAGTTATGGGTTTGCTGCTCTATATAACGCTTTTATTATATGGATCTCAAGTAATGAATGGGGTGATTGAGGAGAAAAGCAGCCGCATTATTGAAGTGATTATTTCATCAATTAAGCCTTATCAGTTAATGCTAGGTAAGATTTTAGGCGTGGGAATGGTAGGTTTAACGCAGTTTTTATTGTGGATCGTTTTGACTTTTGGTTTATCACAAGTTGCTAGTAAATTTTACCAAACAAGCCCCATACAACAGAAGGTAGAACAGGTAAAGAAAGCAGATCCTAAAGTAGCAAAAGAGATCAATGATGCCTCCCCGATGGCAGAAGTGACCAAGGTGATTGAAAGCACCAATATCCCGCTGGTTGTTGGAGGCTTTTTATTCTATTTCTTGTTTGGTTATTTGCTGTATAGCTCCCTTTTTGCGGCCATTGGCAGTGCGGTGGAGAGTGCTACTGAAGCCCAGCAATTCACTTTTATTGTAATGCTACCCATCATTGCAGCCTTCATGATGGCTCAGTTTACGATGCAGGATCCCGATAGTACGATGGCGTTTTGGGCTTCTATGATTCCGTTTACATCGCCTATTAATATGATGGTTCGTTTGCCTTACGGTGTTCCAGCGTGGGAATTAGCCACATCGATGACCTTATTGGTCTTAGGATTTCTTGCCTGCAGCTGGATTTCGGCCCGTATTTACCGTATCGGAATTTTGATGTATGGTAAGAAAGTAACCGTAAAAGAGATGGCTAAATGGTTGTTTTATAAAGGGTAATTAATTAGTTAGCCAATTATCTAATTCTTCTGGTTTGAACCCAGCGAAACATCTGTCATTTTGGACCAAAATAGGTCGCTTGATGGCAGATGTTTTTTCTTGTAGGTAGGTAAATACATCTAGATTAGCTTTTTCGGTATCGCTTAGCTGTCGATAGGTGCTTCCTTGTTTGTTTAATACGGTTTCCTCACCTAATTGATCCAAGAAATAGCGTAATTGATCCGCTGAAATGCCGTCTTTCTTATAGTTATGGAACTCATAGGGGATGCCTTTTTCAGTTAAATAGTCAAACGTTTTTTTCATGGTATTGCAGGCAGGAATTCCGTAAATTTTAAGCATCTTAATGTTTTTGGTGGTATTTTTGTGGACTAAGACAAATTTAATACAAAACATCGTATGGAGTATAGAATTGAAAAAGATACTATGGGTAAGGTGCAAGTGCCTGCTCACGTTTATTGGGGCGCTCAAACGCAACGTTCGATTGAGAATTTCCCAATTGCTCAGGATATTAATAAGATGCCCAAAGAGATCATTCGGGCCTTTGCTTACCTAAAAAAGGCAGCGGCGATCACGAATTTTGAGGCAGGAGTATTAGAAGAAGCGAAGAAAAATTTAATTGGTCAGGTTTGTGACGAGATTTTAGAAGGCCAATGGGCAGATCAATTCCCTTTAGTGGTTTGGCAAACTGGTTCAGGTACGCAATCTAATATGAATTGCAATGAGGTAATTGCCTACCGTGCACACGTTTTGCAAGGGGGTAATTTACTAGATGAGCAAAAATTTGTACATCCAAACGATGATGTAAACAAGTCTCAATCCTCCAATGATACGTTCCCTACAGCGATGCACATTGCAGCATATCAAACGTTAGTAGAGGTAACCATCCCTGGCATTACGAAATTGCGTGATACCTTAGCTGCGAAGGCAAAAGCCTTTAAAAATGTGGTTAAAATAGGTCGTACACACTTTATGGATGCGACCCCATTGACTTTAGGTCAAGAATTCTCCGGTTATGTTTCGCAATTAGATCACGGTTTACGTGCCATCAATAACTCCTTAGCGCACTTATCTGAGTTAGCTTTAGGAGGAACGGCTGTAGGAACGGGTATTAATACGCCCAAAGGCTATTCTGAGAACGTAGCGAAGCATATTGCAGCTTTAACTGGTTTACCTTTTGTAACGGCAGAAAACAAGTTCGAGGCATTAGCTGCCCACGATGCGATTGTAGAAGCACACGGAGCCTTAAAAACGGTTGCAGTTAGCTTAATGAAGATCGGAAATGATGTGCGTATGCTTTCTTCTGGCCCTCGTTCGGGTATTGGCGAGATTTATATTCCAGATAATGAGCCAGGCTCTTCTATTATGCCAGGAAAGGTAAATCCAACACAATGTGAGGCTATGACGATGGTAGCTGCGCAAGTAATGGGTAATGATGTAGCTATCGGAATCGGTGGTTCAAACGGCCATTTTGAGCTAAATGTGTTCAAGCCGGTGATGATCTACAATTTCTTACACTCTGCTCGTTTAATCGGGGATGTGTGTGTGGCATTTAATGACAAGTGTGCGGTAGGTATCGAGCCTTTGCATGACAACATTAAGAAGCACGTAAATAACTCGTTAATGTTAGTTACGGCCTTAAATACGAAGATCGGATACTACAAAGCGGCAGAGATCGCTCAGACTGCCCACAAAAATGGCTCTACGCTTAAGGAAACGGCGATTTCTCTTGGTTATTTAACAGCCGAAGAGTTTGATGCCTGGGTAAAGCCTGAGAATATGGTAGGCGAGATCAATCTATAAGGAGAAGAAAAATACGCGATTCTCGTCGCGAATAAATAAAAAAGGCCCATACGTAATGTATGGGCCTTTTTTTATACGTATTCGTGCGATTTAAGCCATTTCTCTCAATTCTAGACTATAAAACTCGTTAGGGAAGGGAAAACTTTTAGCAATTTCTTCGGCAACATCTAAACCTGGTAAAATCAGCGTAACGATCTGAGAAATTTCTCCGCCGTCAATTTGTGAGATCAGTAGGTGGTCTAAATTTCCACTCTGATTTAAGGCCTTTTTTTCTCCCGAAAATTTCTGAAAAAGCATGTCTGCGTAAGTCGATTTTAAGCCTTTTAACCAGGTCCGAATTTGGTCTAATTCAGCTTCCGATGCGAGGCTAGATTCGGTGGAAATTCCACTCACAGGACCTCGAATAATGAACACAAATCGCTTCATATAAAATTGTATTATTCTACTATTTTAAAATTCAGACTGGAATTTATCAAAAGGATTTTCCTTTGGTATTTTCGGAGTCGGAGTGGATTTTTCTTTCGGGGCTGCCTTTACTTTGGGTAGGAAAGGGGAGAGCCATTCGTCTAATTGACGAAGCGCATCCTTTTCTAATGAATAGTAAATGAAGACTCCATTTCTACGCGTGCTCACTAAGCCTGCATCTTTCAAAACAGATAAATGCCTGGAAATAGTAGGAGCGGCGTAGTCAAATTGGTCAAATATAGCCGTAGCTGGTAGCTCTCCGTCCTTTAATAGTTCGATGATTTTCCGTCTAGACTCATCCCCTAAAGCTTTTGCTATGTTCTCTACAGCCATGCTGTTATTTGATATTTAGCTAAGTTAATATATTCATTGGAAATCTCCAAATTAGGTTATTGATAGGCTTCTTAGCAGTAGTACTAAATAATTAGCCATATGGACAAATATTATTTAGCAATAAAAATTATTGTTGTAATCTTTATATAGCAATATTGCTAAATAATAAAGTAGAGAGTATAGAGTAGAGAGAAGAGATGGTAAGTGGTAAATGGTGAATGGTGAATGGGCATACTCCTCCGGACTCATTCCCTTCGGACTAGCGACTAGTGACTAAGACGTAGTCGACCAAGTCACGAAGTGACGACTAAGCTGCATAGCAGCGACTCGCGCCTACTGCGTCACATACACCCTCTTTACCCGTTCACTGATGTTTGTCATCAATTCGTAAGGGATGGTTTCGGCTTGTTTGGCTAAATCATATAATTGTATTTTTCCGCCAAAGGCTATGGCGGTGTCGCTGACAGAAATGTCAGGAAATTGGCTGATATCTACCATGCACATGTCCATGCAAATAGAGCCTACTGTGGGGCATAAATGTCCCTTAATTTCGAAGTGTCCTTTGCCCATTCCGAGGGCTCTGGAATAGCCATCTGCATACCCGATGGCGAGGGTGGCAATTCGCCCTGGACCAGTCAAATTTCCACGTCTACCATAGCCGATTGACTCCTCTTGAGCGATGTTTTTGATCTGAGAAATGGACGTTTTAAGGGTTAATACGTTTTCGATTTTGTTTTTTACGTTCGGATTACCGGTAATTCCGTATAAACTGATGCCTAAACGGACCATATCTTGGCGTGCTGAAGGGTAATTTTGAATGGCTGCCGAGTTAGCGATGTGTTTAATCGTTTGATAACCTAAACTGGCCTCTATTTCTGCGGCTGCTTGGCTAAATTGGGCTATTTGTTTTTCTGTAAATATGCCATGTTGTGGGCTATCTGCAGCCGCTAAATGACTCAATATACTAGCAACCCAAAGTTGAGGCATTTGTGCTAAATTTTCGCCTAATTCTGCTATTTCTGATGATTCAAAACCTAAACGTTTCATGCCCGTATCTAATTTGATATGGATCTTGATGTTTTTATTCTGTTGTGTACTGTATTCGTCAATTGCTTTTAATAGATCGAAACAATATATTTCTGGTTCCAGTCCATTTTCGGTTAATTTATCGAATTCTTCTACTGTTGGATTCATCACCATAATAGGGACGTAGATTCCGTGTTTACGCAGATAAACGCCTTCGTCTGTATAGGCTACCGTTAGATAGTCAACTCCGCTATTTTGTAATAGGGTGGCTATTTCGATGGCGCCAGTGCCGTAGGCAAAGGCTTTGACCATCACCATTAGCTTTGTATCTGGGCCTATACTCTTTTTGAAATAGGTCAAATTGTGCTGAATAGCATCTAAATTAACCTCTAGTTGTGTTCTATGCGTCTTATTTTCAAGGGCATGGACAAGTTTCTCGAAGTTGAATTTGCGGGCACCTTTTAAGAGGATTTGGCTATTATTAATGGTATTCAGCAAGCCAGAGGAAATTAGGTCTTCTGTGGTGTGAAATACATCAATAGAGTCAAATTTTGCTTTATTTCTGATGATATGTTCGCCTACTCCGATGACGCGATCGATTTTTTGATGGCGAACTAATGAGGCTACCTCGGCATATAAATCCTTTTCAGGTATACCTGTTTCGATGAAATCACTGAGGATTAGAACACTTTTCTTTTGTTTATTTTTCTGCAGTAAAGGGAGCGCTAAGCGTAGTCCATCCACATCGTTATTGTATGAATCATCGATGAGCGTATTTCCACGCAGACCTTCCTTCATTTCAAGTCGCATGGAAATCGGCTTGAGTATTCTTGATTTAAGTCCTAAAACGTCGCGACTGATTCCTAAAATAGAAGCTAGAACGAGGCAATTTGTTGCATTTTCTAGGGAGGCTTCATCGGACATATCGATGTGGCTGTCGATGAATGCTTCGCTTTGTGCTGATTTAATAACTTTAATGTGGGCTGATTTACCTTTTGTTTGCCAAAATGTGAACAAGCCTTTGTCTGGGCTTACCGTATTCCATCCGATTAACTCACAGGAAGGATTGATTTCCTGCATGATAGTTTTAATGGCATCATTTTGAAGATCTTTGATTCGGTAAACGAGTTTTTTTGCGTTTTTAAAGAGAATTAGTTTTTCCCTTAGCTTTTCCTCATCAGAACTAAAATTAGAGCCGTGAGCCTCGCCAAAATGCGTAAAAATACCATAATCTGGCTTTAGCATCGTTTCGATGCGCTCCATTTCACCTTTTTGGGATATACCTGCTTCGAAAATACCTAAGGTATGCTTCTCTTGCATGGCCCAAAGGGAAAGAGGTACGCCTATTTGGGAATTATAACTTTTAGGGCTTTTTGCGATGGTAAATGAGGTATTGCACAAAATAGCGAGCCATTCTTTACAGATCGTCTTACCATTAGATCCCGTGATGGCGATGACCGGATACTGAAACTGTTCCCGGTGACGCTTCGCGATCTTTTGGAGTGTAGCAATACTATTTTCCACCACATAGATATTGGTTTGCTCCCAAGAAACAGCTTTCTCGGCTAATGCACCATGCCAAGCTGATTCTTCTACGATGAATTCGCGAACGCCTTTGGCATACAAAGATTCAATGTACTGATGCCCATCATGATTCAATCCGTGGACTGCAAAAAACGCGGTTTTAGCAGGCTCATAAATGGTGCGGCTATCTAAACTTAAATAAGCGGCGCGAAGATGGGCAGGAGCTTTATGTTGAATCATGAATCTAAAATACAAAAAGGCGAGGAAAACATCCCTCGCCTTTTGTTAATTTATGTGAAATAGGCTAATTAAGCCTCTAAAGCAGCAACTCCTGGTAAAGTTTTGCCTTCCATATATTCTAATAATGCGCCACCGCCTGTCGAAACGTAGCTAACGCGATCGCCATAACCTGCATTGTTAACAGCAGAAGCAGAGTCACCACCTCCAATTAGAGAGAAGGCGCCATTTTCTTCTGTTGCTTTCACAACCGCATCAGCAATAGCGTTTGTTCCGATAGCGAAGTTGGAGAATTCAAAAACGCCCATTGGGCCATTCCAAAGGATTGTTTTAGACTTTGCAATCGTCTCTTGGAATAAAGCCACTGACTTAGGACCGATATCTAAACCTTCCCAACCATCTGGAATACATCCGCGTTCTACGGTTTGACGGTTTGCGTTGTTGTTGAAATCATCTGCGCAAACGTTATCTAAAGGCATAATTAAGTTCACACCTTTGGCCTTCGCCTTCTCGATTAATTCCTTTGCTAATTCTACTTTATCTGGCTCAGAGATCGATTTACCAATCTTTCCACCCTCTGCAAGAGAGAAAGTATAGGTCATTCCACCACCGATGATTAAATTATCTACTTTGTCTAAAAGACGCTCGATAATCAAAATTTTATCTGAGATTTTAGATCCACCCATGATCGCCGTAAATGGACGCTCAGCGTATTCAAGGATCTTTTGTGCGTTATCTAATTCCGCTTGCATCACGTAGCCACTCACTTTATCAGTGAAGAATTGACCAATCACCGCTGTAGAAGCGTGTGCACGGTGAGCCGTACCAAACGCATCATTCACCCATACATTACCTAGACGAGCTAATTTCTGAGCGAAATCAACATCTCCTTTTTCTTCTTCCTTGTAGAAACGAAGGTTCTCAATTAACAAGATTTCACCTGCTTGTAAATCATTCGCTAATGTAACCGCTTCGTCAGAGATGCAATCTGAAGCAAACTTCACTTTAACCCCAAAAACCAAAGACAAAGGCGTCACTAAGTGTTTTAAAGAGTACTTTTCCGTAGGACCATCTTTCGGACGACCTAAGTGAGACATTAAAACGACCGATCCGCCATCTTTCAAAATCTTTTGAATCGTTGGAATCGTTGCCTTAATTCGGGTATCATCTGTAATTTCGAAACGATCGTTTAATGGAACGTTGAAATCAACACGTACTAGCGCTTTTTTACCGGCAAAATTGAAATTAGCAACAGTTTGCATATTTTTGTTTTGATTTATGAATAAAAGGATAATCCCTTTAAAAGGTAGACAAAGATAAACAATAATGCGGAATGAGCGAAAAATTGAGGTAGAATTGTCTGCAACCTATTATTGGGAGCATTTTAGCTATATTTTGCGCTACATTGATCGGCATTATTTGCCCCTGTTACAGGAAAAAGAAATAGTATTTTTAAAAGATTTTTCTGACTTGCCTTTTGCCGCGCAATGCCTTTATTTACGCTTGGCCTCCCGTCGCTCGGCGTATTTTCGAATCGAGAAATTACACTACCCTGAAATAGGGGATCTGGCTAATTTCTTGCGGATTTTACAATCATCTGGTTTCTTACTGGAAGTAACCGAAGGAGTGGAATCGATTTTTACGAAGCAGGAATGTGTTATTTTGGCCAAAAAACAAGGCATCAAAGTCACTTCCTCCGCCTCCAAAGAAGAAGCAGCCGCACTCGTTTCTTCCCCTGATCTAATCGTAGCCTTTTCAGCCGGAGTCGTGACTCCCATTCGGATGGAGGTTTTTGCCTTCCTTCAGTTCTTGTTTTTTGGTACCCGTTCACGCGATTTAACGGATTTTGTAGTGAAGGACTTAGGCCACAGGGCCTTCGTAGAAGTGCAAGAGGAGGATTTAAAGCCCTATTTCCATACACGGGAGGAAGCAGAACAGAAATGGGCCATATCGCTGTGGCGGGAGTGGTTTTATACATCCTCTGTAAGTGCAGACGAGATGGTAGCTTCTTGGCGTGTGCATCTATTGCCATTGGCTGAATCCTTGTTAGAACCATCGATTCGTGCCTTTGAAAAAGCCTGCTATGCCTTAGGACGTTTATTGGAACGTGAAAAGGCTTATGTTGAGGCTTTGGAAGTATATGAGGCCTCTTTAAGCGGTGCATCTTTAGAGCGTCGAGTACGGGTTTTGCAGAAAATGGGGGAGATGGAGGAAGCCATCAACTGGGCTCGCGTCGGATTGGAATTATGCGATTCTCCTACAGAGATTCATTTTTTCGAAGATTTTCTAGCCAAACAGGCCTCCAAGAAATCCATCAAACAAGTCACCTCTTCCTTAAAGCAAGCTGAATTAATTGAGATTTCACCGGAATACATTGGTCAAGTGGAAGCTGGAGTAGCCGCCTATTTCGAGGCTCAGGGCTATTATGCGGCCTTTACAGAGAACCAAATTTGGCGCAATTTCCTAGGTTTATTTGCCTGGGATTTGATCTTTGCGGAGCGTAAAGAAGGCTTTCATCATCCCTTTCAATGGGCTCCTAGTCATTATGGTAAGGAATCTTTTGCGGGGGAATTACCTCTTTATTTACTCGAAGACCGCGTCGAGCTTCTCGCTATTTTGCGCGCTCGTGCCGCTGAGAATCAAGGTGCCATGAATCCTTTGGTGGATTGGTATTCCCTCGATTTTGATTTGATGGAGCGTTTCTTGAATGCCATGCCTACAGATGGTCTGGCAGCTATTGCGCACTATATGTGGACCCATTTAGGTACCCACGTGAAAGGTTTCCCCGATTTATTTATCCAAAAGGGCGACGATTATGCCTTCGTCGAGGTGAAATCCCCGAATGACCATATATCGGCTATTCAGCATTTCTGGCACGATTTTATGCGGAGGAATGGGGTTTCTATACGATTGATTAGGTTGAAGTATAAAGGAGAGTAGAGAGTATAGAGTATAGAGTAGAGAGTATAGAGTAGAGATTATAGAGTGTAGATGGTCAATGGTGAATGGTAAATGGTAAATGTTGGAATCGCCGGTGGCGATGGTATAGTGGGTTTTAGAGTAGAGATTATAGAGTATAGAGTAGAGATGGGATGGGTTAAAGCATAAAGCACAAAGAATAAAATAGAGTATAGATTTCTTCAACTGGCCTTTTTTTCGACTACCGACTACCGACTACCGACTACCGACTACCGACTACCGACTACCGACTACCGACTACCGTCTACCGACTAGTGACTAAGCCGCAGGCGACTAAGCAGCGAAGCTGCGACTTGTTGTGACTTGTTTAACAGATTTTATTTGGCGGAGCCAAATAAAATCTGTTAAACACTTGACATCACTTAAAAAAAAAGATACGTTTATACCGAATCTAAAACGTTCTTTTTTCTGTCAGCTTTGCTAAGATTCCCAAAGCGTGTTTCACCATTAAATTTTAAGCTTATGAAAGTGCAAGTTCACGCGATCCACTTTACTGCGGACCGCAAATTGGTA
>JBJOIV010000027.1:0-22731 GCA_046046955.1 Bacteroidota bacterium
TTTTCTGCGCGGTAAGAAGGAGTAGCTGGGCGAGTCGATGCGCCGCCTTTTTTGGCACCGATCATCTTCTGAACTAAACGCTGCTTCTCTGCCTTCAATTCTGCTTGACGAACTACGTCCGCCGCGCGATCGAATACAACCGCACCGTCTACAATCGTGTGTTCTGATTTAGCATAGATCGATAATGGATTGTCTGACCAAATCACGATATCCGCATCCTTACCTTCCTTAATCGAACCGACGCGGTCAGCGACGTGTAACATTTTGGCAGGATTCAAGGTCACCATTTTCAACGCCTCTTCTTCTGACATACCTGCGTATTTCACGGATTTAGCTGCTTCTTGATTCAAACGACGCGCCATTTCCGCATCATCCGAATTAATCGCTACGTTCACACCCGTCTTTTGCATCAAGTACGCATTCTGTGGAATCGCATCCGTCACCTCCATTTTATAGGTCCACCAGTCCGAGAACGTTGACGCATTTGCGCCGTGTTTCGCCATGATGTCAGCCACTTTATAGCCCTCTAAGATGTGAGTGAAGGTATTTACGGTGAATCCAAAATGATCCGCCACCTTCATCATCGCGTTGATCTCGCTCTGTACATACGAGTGGCAAGTAATGAAGCGCTTGTGGTTTAGGATTTCGACCAAAGTCTCTAATTCCAAATCAATACGCTTTCCAGGACCTTGCTTTTCATAGTCTCTCGCACGGGTAAAGGCATCCATCAACATCTGCTCCACACCCATTCTTGAATCTGGGAAGCGAGGATTCGACGTATTCCAAGAACGTTTTACGTTCTCGCCCAAAGCGAATTTGATGAACGGATCCCAATTCTCAAACTTCATACCTTCTGCATTAGCGCCCCAACGGAACTTTAATAATTGCGTTTGGCCACCGATCGTGTTACAAGAACCGTGCAAGATGTGGCTGGACGTCACGCCACCACTTAATTGGCGGTAGATATCCACGTCATCTGGATCGATTACGTCTTGGATACGTACTTCAGCCGTCACCGATTGCGAACATTCGTTAATGCCGCCGGTTCCCGCTACGTGCGAGTGCTCATCGATGATACCCGCCGTCACGTGCTTACCCGTTCCGTCGATCACGCGAGCCGCTGGATCTTTCAATCCTTTGCCGATCGCAGCGATTTTACCGTTCTTTAATAACACATCGCTATTCTTTAAAACGCCGGATTTTTCATTTGTCCAAACCGTCGCATTCTTAATCAAAATCGTTTCTGCTGTTGCTGGTTTGGGCGTTCCGTAACCTGCGAAAGGATAGATCACTGAACCTACCTCCAATTTATCCTCTTTCTTCGCTGTTTTCTTCGAAGCCGTATCCGCCGCCGCAGAGGCCTTTGCTTTCCAAGAAACCCAATCGCCGTTTCCTAATTGTCCCGTACCTGTGAAAGTCGCGTTTGCGAAGGTACCGCTCAAGCGTGTGCGCTTGCCTTTGTCCGCTTTCGAAGCGAAGCTGATGTTGATTAAGGATTCTTTTTGGGAGAAATCTACAGACGTCGTGTCCTTCGCTAAAAGCTGCACTTTATAGCCTCCCGGCTCTCCTGAGATGCTTAAAGTTGCCTTGTTTGCGCCTAATTGTAAGTCATATTTTCCTGCCAAAGAGCTCCATTGCTCCTTCGCGATCGGATACGCATCACCTTGCACCCAGTTTTCAATGATCGTTGTTTTATCCGCGAAAACCGGACCATTCGTAATCACGAAGTTGGCTAATTTACCCGCATCTAGGCTTCCAACTAAATCTGACACCCCTAAGATAGAAGCCGGAGTTGAAGTCAACGCCTCTAAGGCCTTTTGCTCACTCAAACCATATTGGATGGCTTTGCGAAGATTTGGCATAAAACTGCTCACGTCTTTCAATCCATTCGCCGTAATCGCAAAAGAAAGACCTGCTTTTTCAAATGTCGCCGGATTCGTAGGCGCTAATTCCCAGTGCTTCATGTCCGCTACGTTCACAAAACGCGCGTCCGTCGGATCTTCTAAATCCATCGCTTGCGGGAAGTCCAAAGGCAAAATGAATTTCGCATTTGTCGCTTTCATCTCATCAATACGTTGGTATTCGTTACCGCTCGCCTTGATAATGTATTGAACACCAAACTCATCACCGATTTTATCTGCTCTTAAAACAGACCACTTGTCGGTCACTTCGAAGATTTGTGGAAGAGTTTGAATTTCATTGAAGGAGGCCAAAGATAAATTCGTTCCCTCTTTCACCGGCTTCGATTTATACCAAGCGGCGTCTAAGAAGTTTTGGCGTAAAAGCGCAATCGAACCCATCAAAGAGCCCGGATAATCCTGTGAAGACGATCCCTTATTAAAGGAATAATGTGCAGAAGCCTTCTCTTTCAAGACCACTAAATTTTCTCTTTCCTTCGCTAAGCTCACGAAAACGCCGGTTCCACGAGAGATACCGTCCATCTGGTGCGTTAAAACCGTGCCAAAGCCCAGCTTGCGCAATTCCTTCGCTTTCGCATCATTCACCTCGAACAATTTCGCGTGCGAAACCTCCGATTTAATGGCCTGATTCCAAGAATAAGGTCCTTTTGTGTTGGAGATCATTTGAGATGGAGAACGGAATCCGCCACCACCTGCTGCTACCGGATTCATTCCGTAATCACTGTAAAGATCAATGAAAGACGGGTAAATGTATTTGCCGCCGCAGTCGATAACCACCGCGTCCTTTGGAACGATCGCCGTCCCTACAGATTCAATTTTGCCATTTTTAATGACCAAAGTCGCCTTCTGTAAAGTCGTCTTCGCATCTTTCACGATGGTCGCATTCGTGAAGGCATAATAACCATTCGACGGACTCGCCACATCATTAATGGGGAAAGTCACCTGGGCAATGAGTGGGCTGCTCATGAAAAGGAACAGAGCCCCTAGCCAATAGGAGTAGATTTTTTTCATTCGTTGATTTAATTGTTAGAGTTTAAAGATAGAAAAATTTTGTCTTTGACCTATCTTTGTCTACACATTTTGCCTAAGTCAATCATGAATACCGCTACTACCATCGCCCACCTGGTGGCGAATCCAGAGTCGCATGCCCGTTTTTTGAACACCCTTTCCTTCATGGAAAATTCAGGTGCGCGCAAGATTTCTAAGTTTGAGCACAAAAAAGAAGTCAGCCTGATCATTCTGAAGCATGCCGCTGAAGAGCATCGTCACGCCTATTATTTAAAGAAGCAAATCAGCAAATTAGTCCCGTCCGGTTTCGAGACCTACGACGATTCATTTTTGATTAACCCACGCTCATCTCGCTTCTACTTAGATCTGTTAGACCTGCGTGTCAGCCAATATGCAAAGAAGAACTTAGGCCTTTCCGGCTATGACGTAAAATGGGCGGCCTATTTATTAGTTACCTACGCCATTGAATTACGTGCGGATGAGTTGTATCCGATCTACCAAAAAATTCTCACGGAAACGAAATCGAAAGTCCAAGTGAAATCCATCATCGTGGAAGAGGAAGGTCACTTAGAAGAAATGATTTCTCAGCTAAAGTCTACTTGGCCAGACTGGGAGAAACACGCCGCCGTGGCCGTGCAGATCGAGTCTGAGTTATTTCAGGATTGGGTGAGTTCGCTGGTTCCTGAGGTAGTATAAGGCCGATTAAAGGCCTCTTGCTGCATCTTGAATAGTTCCGCGACGGCGCGGATCGTCTTTTTCGACATCCCTTTTTTGTATTTCAAGATATCAGAAACTAAGCCTTCACTGACTTGTAGTTTACGGGCTAGATCCGCCGCTTTCATTTTATTTTCTGCCAGCAGAGACTTCAAAAGTTGAACGGGATCGAGATTTCGAAAATGATTTTTTTGTTTATCGTATGTCTCAATCAGTAAAGTCAAGAGATTGATTTCATCTTGAATTTCAGGCGTAATAGGGGAACTAAAGACGAGGTTTTCAAGTACATCGCAGTAGTTTTCATATTGAGTATCGGAGTCAATAACGCGGTATTTCATTTGATTAATAGGTGCTAATCGTGTATTGCAATCCTTTCGCGCAGAGCTTCGAGTAGTCTGCATGACTTCCTATCCAGCAGATGAATAGGTGGACTTGATGTAGGCCAAATCCGTATTTACCAATCAGTCGAAATTGATTTCCTTTGATATTGAAAATCACGCGGCTCGATCCATTGCCTAAGAGGTCGCAGGAAGGAAAGGTAAATAAAATATCTTCCGGTTTCTCCCAATCCGCGTTTCTGATTTTATCTACCCAATCTTCTAAGGGGAAATAGCAGTTCGTGTGATTAATCGAAAAAAGATAGATAGTCTTCTCTTTAATTAAATGGACTTTCATGTGGTTAGGTGTTTCGTAAAAAACAAACCTAGCACTAATCCTTCACAAACTTAGCTATAAAACTTCACAAAACGTGAACTTCTCCCGTTTTTATCAACAAACTTTTAATCTCGCCATTCACCTTCACTTTCGCCGTGCTGCCTTTTAGCCCTTTTAGGTGCAAGGACGTCACTTTGCCGTCTTTCCAGCTCATAGATACCTCGAATCCACCGCGGGTTTTTAGGCCGGAAACAGATCCTTCTGAAGCCCATGCAGCCGGTAAAGCAGGGAGTATTTCAATTAATTCCGGAGTGGATTGAACCAGCATTTCAGCTACCGCAGCGGATCCACCAAAGTTCCCATCGATTTGGAAAGGAGGGTGTGCGTCGAACAAGTTCGGATAAGTGCCGCCTCCACGAGCGTAGTTTACTTTTACGCCGTCTGGTTCTACGTATTTCAAGAGTTCGCGGTACATTTTGTAGGCGTGATCTCCGTCGCGTAAACGAGCCCACAAGTTGATGCGCCAGCCTTTAGACCAGCCAGTTGTCTCATCTCCCTTGATTTCTAAGGTCTTTTTAGCCGCCGCTGCAATCGTTGGCGTTTCAGCCACCGTCACGTGCGTTCCCGGGTATAAACCGTATAAATGCGATTGGTGGCGGTGCTTCGGATCCGTATCTTCCCAGTCGAAATACCATTCTTGTAGGTTGCCTTTCGCGCCTATTTGGTACGGAAGTATACGGGCCAAAGCCTTTTCTAGAGACGCCTGGAAAGCCGGGTCTTTTTTAAGGACTTTTTCCGCTGCGATTAAGTCCAAAAACAACTCGCGAATCATCGCCAAGTCTGCCGTCGCCCCGTAGGCCGTCGCGCCTTCGTAGCCCGCAGGTGTAATAAATTTGTTCTCTGGGGAAGTCGAAGGAGACGTGATTAAACGCCCATTTTTATCCTCAATTAACCAATAGAGGCAGAATTCTGCCGCGCCACGCATTAATGGATAAGCTTTCGCCTCTAAGAATTTCTTGTCTTGGGTAAACAAATAATGCTCCCACAAGTGGGTCGAAGCCCAAGTCGCGCCCATGGGCCAATTTGCCCAGCTTGGATCTCCATTTCCGAAATCACCTACCGGATTCGACATCGCCCAAATATCCGAATTGTGGTGAACCACCCAGCCCGGTGCATCGTAAAAGGTCTTTGCGGTGATGCGTCCGGTCTTTTCTAGGTTCTCTAAAAAGCCCAAAAACGGCGCGTGCATCTCGCTCAAATTTGTATTTTCCGCTAGCCAATAATTCTCTTCGGCGTTAATATTCATCGTGTAATTACTGGACCAAGGTGGTCGAATGTGTGGATTCCATAAACCTTGTAAGTTCGCTGGAACGCCCGGAGTCCGCGAGCTAGAGATCAATAAATAACGCCCAAACTGGAAGTATAGCGTTTCGAGGTAGTTGTCCTTTTCGCCTTTGGCATAACGTCTTAAACGCTCATCCGTAGGCAACTCCGGGGCATTATCTGCCGGCAAACTCAAGTTTACGCGCTTGAAATAAGGTTGGTAATCCGCTAAATGGCGCGCTAATAATTGCTCTGCCCCCTTAAAGCTGGCCGCCTGCAAACGCTTTTCAGATAGCTCATCTTCGTTCAAACCCTCTTTCGATGGGCTCTTGTCGAAACCATTAAAACTCGTCGCCATGGTCACCAAGATTGTCGCGTCCGTTCCGCCCACCATCTGCAAAGTGGAATCCGTTTTCACCACTTTCCCATCTGCTGACTGGATCAAAATGTCTGATGCAAAACGTGTCCCTTTTGAATCATCGAACATAATTGGATTCCCTTGTTTGCGCACATAGTTTGGATCCGCTCTAACCGGCGCTACTCCTTTTGCATGCAAGTGATTGATGGTCGATTTCGTCGCATATTTTAACAGCGACTTAAATTGAACCGTGAAATTCAAGCCCTTTTTCTCCCTACTCGTCAAGTGAATCACGAACACATTATCCGGATGCGAGAAGAAGTATTCCTTGCGAATTTCGTTCGTGCCCGCGTGGTAATGCACTGTCGAAACTGCCTTATCTAGACTCAATTCGCGGCGGTATTCCGTTGGATTTTCGTGGTTGAAATCCACGTACAAAGTGCCTAGCGGCGCATAAGATTCCGAGAATTTGCCTTGTATTTTACGGACTAAAGAATCCGCCGCCTTGTAATTTTCAAGACGCAAAGCCTCGCGAACCGCCGGTAAATTTTTATAGGCCTCCTTGTTCATATAAGGATCCATCGGTTCCCCAGACCACAAAGTCAGGTCATTCAAAAAGATCTTATCGCTCTTCGTTCCGCCAAAAACCGTCGCCCCCTGCTTTCCATTTCCCAGCACCAGCGCCTCTTCGAAATAGGTAGCCGGTTTATCGTACCACAAACGCATGGGCTTTTGTTGGGCGAATGTGCTGAATGCTAGAAGTGTTAAAAATAGGATTCTCATAGGTTTATTTTTTGATGGCTAAACGGCCGGTGTAGTCAATTCGTTGTAAGAAAATCGTCTGTTTTTGTTCCGCAAAATACTCGTCCACGGCTTTGCGGCAGCCTTCCCAATGGCCATAATCGTCGATGATTAAAACGCCATCAGAGCTTAGGGAGGGATATAAATGGATTAATTCGTGTTTTGTGGACGTGTACCAGTCGGTGTCCAAGCGCAATAGGGCGATGGGTCCTGCGGGCACGGTCACCGGGATCGTGTCTTCCACTTTTCCCTCCACGTAGTGGATGTTTTCAGATGGGAATTTGCTATTTGACATCGTTAATTTAACGTCGTCTAAGTTTGCCAAACACCAAACCGAAGTCTCCTTCTTATCCTGTGTTTGCTCGAGCATTAGGTCGGCTTTTTGGCCCCTAAAATCCACATCCTCCGCCGTAGGTTCCGACATCCCCTCAAAGGTATCATACAAATACAAGTGGCGATCGTTCACCCCGCGATGCTGCAACACCTGTGCCACCATCAGCGATGAACCACCCCTCCAAACCCCGCATTCCACGAAATCTCCCGGAATAGCTTGGTCAATAACGTAATTCGTCGCCTGATAAAGTGCAAACATCCGCTCCACCGATGTCATCGTGTAGGGCTGGCAAACCTGATAAAACTCCCAAAAGGTCTTGTCCTGAATATCCGCATACGGACCGGCCGCTTTGCGGTCGAATTTAGTGACTTTGTAACCGAATTGTTCAATGAGGCTTAGGAGGAATTTGCGCATAGAGGATAATTTCCCCTAAAAATAGTAAAAATTTTGTGTTTTACTATGGGCTGTTTTCGGGTCTTGACACAAATTGTCAATAGCTGAAAACTCGTTTCATCGCAGCGCGATTAATTCGCATTGGTTTGGATTTTTATCATTTTGAGTCCGTTATTGATTTGGATTTTTATCATTTTAGGTGTAATATTGGTTTGTATTTTTAACAAAACGCATGAACTATATCCCTAGAAAGATCGATGAAGAGCTGCAAATATGGCCCAATCAGCCTGATAGGAAGCTTTTGATGCTGCGAGGAGCGAGGCAAGTAGGGAAGTCGTCGGCTGTGAGGCATTTGGCAAAATCGTTCGATCATTTTATTGAGGTGAATTTTGATGAAAACCCTTCGTATGCCGCTCTATTCGAGCAATCTCTTTCGCCTAGAGAAGTGTGTGAACAGCTCTCCCTGTTAACTCAGACGCCTATTGTGGAGGGGAAAACTTTAGTCTTTTTCGATGAAATTCAATCGTGTATTCCAGCTATTTCAGCGCTAAGGTATTTTTATGAAAAAATGCCTGCCTTGCATGTGATTGCGGCCGGTTCCCTTTTGGAATTTGCCTTATCCGAAGTGCCATCTTATGGAGTGGGTCGTGTTCGTTCGCTTTTTATGTACCCTTTTTCTTTTCAGGAATTTCTACTAGCTAATGGGGAATCAGGTCTGATTGTATATGTAACGGAGTCGGGTTTTGCCAAGGCTCTTCCCGAATTGATTCATGAAAAGCTGATAAGCTACTTGAAGAAATTTTTAGTTATCGGTGGAATGCCAGAGGCAGTAAGTTCTTATGTGCGGCATGGCAATATGTTAGAAGTACAGCGAATTTTGGATGATTTAGTGATTTCGATAGAAGCGGATTTTGCAAAATTTCGAAACCGCGTTCCTGCTATTCGCATTCGAGAAGTTTTTAATTCGGTGGTTCAGCAAGTGGGGAATAAGTTTACCTACACGTTTGGGAATTCTTCACTGACTATTTTACAAGTAAAGCAAGCCCTAGATTTACTGACCTTAGCCGGTCTCATTTACCCGGTAACGCATTCCAGTTGCAATGGGTTGCCATTAGGTGCTGAGATAAATGTGAAAAAGCGAAAGTTTCTTCTATTTGATACTGGCATTTTTCAACGAATTTTAGGTCTAAACATAGCAGAATTACTCTTAGAAAATGATTTCTCTGTTATCAATAAAGGGAACATCGCAGAACTTTATGTAGGTCTCGAGTGGATTAAAAATACCTCTTGTTATGAAAATTGGGATCTCCATTATTGGCAAAGAGAGAGTAAAAATGCCCAGTCAGAAGTGGATTATGTGGTCCAAAACAAAGGCCAAATTCTCCCTATCGAAGTCAAATCGGGCACGAAAGGCGCCATGCAAAGCATGTACCTGTTTTTAGAGGAGAAAAAGGTCCCCAAGGGGATCAGAACTTCTTTGGAGAATTTCGGACAAATACCTAACATCCAGATAATTCCGCTTTATGCGATAGGGATGTATAGGGCCGTGAATTTGTTATAATTTTAGGTAATCCAAAGGTTTTATGAACCCTCTTTTTTCTGCTTCAGTATTGCTGGTACTCATTAATATAGTCACATTTGATTTTAAACCTGAAATATTATTGACCATTTTTTTTACTACAGAATAATAAGACCAGGCAACCTTTGATTGTTTCAATTGTTGTTTTAAATATACATCTCCTCCACAATCTAAATCAAAACCTAACGAGTTATATTCAAAAATATACCAATGATTTTTAGATATGATTTTGCTAGAAGGCTTATAATATTTACCTGTCGATTTTTTAATATTATTAATTATATCTGTACGAATAGAGTCTAATAATGTTCCGTTCCAATAAATATCATTCGTACTCACTCGTCCTCTAAAATCCACCTTAAAAAGAAAAATCCCAACATCATTTTGACAAGAAGGCCGATTCATCGGAAAATAAATACCTTTTGTAAGGTCATTTATCAAGAGTTTATTGGCGCTGTCTCTAGTTAATTTAACCTTTGAGTATCCTTTATAAGAAAAGGGCACTTCTAAATTTCTTTTTATGTTTTGTCCAAATACCAACAAAGGAAAAAGTAAAAACAAAAAAAGTGTATTAATCAAATTTCTATTTACAATAAGTTCCATTTTTTCCATTTTTATAGTTATAAATTACTCTTGTAGCATAATCCTGCACATCTTTTTTAAGTCTTTTAAAATAGTCTGTGTTTGTTAGACCTGTAAAAATTAACTCATCAGCAGAATCAACCGTTTTGGGGAATCTCTTAATAATTAGCATTCTAAAATCATCTAAAAACGAGTCATCGGCCATTTCCTCATGCTCCTCTTTTTCTGTGTAATTCCTTTCTCGAATAACTGTAAAATATCCATGTAAAACTTCATGAGTGATAACAACTGCCATTAATTCTTTAGAGTAATAAGGCAATTCGTTTAAATTCAAACCAATTAAAGCTTCTGTCTTATTTGAAGATAAAACTTTAGCAGGGACATCCGAAGGTAAATTAGTTACTTCTGTAAAATAAATAGTTTTGTTTGATGATTTAAACTGATTTATAATCCCTCGAAGATCATATTTCGAATTAATTACCCCATTTAATGCCTCAAGCAGGCATTTGTTTTTAACATTATTACCAATCGAAAAAAGTAGCTCTGCGGAAGGATCAAAATTTATATCAAATTCGTCACCTGAGGGAGCACCACCTCCTCCACCAAAAAACGAATGAATTGAAGGAAAATAGCTTCCCCCACCTTCACCGTAGATGACGGGCAAATCGCCTAAGGTTCCTTCCATTGGGAGCCGTTGACTATAACAGAATACCTCTGGAAGATCAAGATTCATCTCTTTAATGGTTGAACCATCTAGTTCTTTATTTTTCTTCGCTTTGGCAACTCTCTTTGTTTTGCTCAAAACCCCATCACGAATCACTTCATCAAACATATTTAGGACTTGTATACTAATATGAGTCTCATCCTTAGGAGTATACAACTTATAAAACCCTTTTTGGACCCCATTTTCAGAATAAATGATCAAATCTTTCATTCCTGTTTTTGACATCACCGGTATTTGATAGGCCTGTGAGCTATCTGGCATCGCAAATGGAGTAGTGTATTCCCATAAAACAGGCTCATAAGTAGTTGTCATTTTATGATGGGCATACCATTGTTTTAAGTCTTGATGTGGATTGAGGGGTTCGACCAAAGAATGGCGCTCACAAGAATTTAGGAATAGCAATACGACCATTCCAAAGAATGGGAGGAGATAGAATTTCATCAGAATTAAGTGGTTAGGTGGGTTGGTTTTTTAAATAACCGCCTAAATCTAGTCCTTCCTCTGATCGATTCCTATGTGAAAAAATAATTATCAGTTTACTGATAAAAACAAAAGACCCTAACATCGCTGCTAGGGTCTTTTTTCATTGAAGTGGTAGATCCCGGACTCGAACCGGGGACACACGGATTTTCAATCCGATGCTCTACCAACTGAGCTAATCCACCTCAATTGCCCGCGTTAATCGGGAGTGCAAAAATAAGTATAATTTTATTTAATCCCAATCTTGGGCTAAAAAAAACGAAGAATTATCGCGAGGTAGGGAATTATTCGCCAAAAAGTCCGCTTGATAAATAGCGATCTCCACGATCGCAAATGATGCAGACAATGATACCCTCCTCTAATTCAGTCGCTAAGCGGAGACTAGCTAAAACGCCGCCGCCACTACTCATTCCTCCGAAGACGCCTTCTACTTTAGCTAAGGCCTGAGTCATCGCTGTTGCATCTGCTTCTGAGATATCCATCACGCGGTCTACACGAGAAGGATCATAAATTTTAGGACGGTATTCGATGGGCCAGCGTCGAATGCCCGGAATCTTTGATCCATCAGTGGGCTGGCAACCGATGATTTGAATGGAAGGATTTTGCTCCTTTAGATACATCGAGGTGCCCATAATCGTGCCGGTTGTTCCCATAGAGCTGACGAAGTGAGTCACGGCACCCTTCGTGTCGCGGTAGATTTCGGGTCCCGTAGTTTTGTAATGGGCCAAATAATTATCCGGATTCTCGAACTGATTGAGCATAAAGAATTCGCCTGAAGAGGCCTTTTCTACCGCGTAATCGCGGGCAGATTCGATGCTTTCCGTTAAGGTAACCGTAGCGCCAAAAGCCTCCATCGTCAGCACGCGTTCGCGCGTAGAGTTTGCCGGCATGGCTAATTCAATTTCAATGTCATACAAACGCGCAATCATGGCTAAAGCGATGCCTGTATTGCCGGATGTCGCTTCGATGAGCTTCATGCCAGGCTTTAGTTCACCGCGGGCGATGGCGCCTTCAATCATGTTTTTAGCGGCGCGGTCTTTCACGGATCCACCTGGATTATTCCCCTCTAATTTGCCAAAGATCTTCACCTTCGGATTCGGGTTCAAGCGAGATAATTCGACTAAGGGCGTGTTGCCCACTAATTCTAAGAGCTGGCTCATATTAATCTTGAATGACTTTGACGTTTTCTTGGTGGTAAATTTTGGTATTCGCCGGCACACTGCGCGTTAACCAGACGTTTCCGCCTATGATGGAATCTTTTCCGACTATCGTTTCCCCGCCTAAAATGGTGGCTCCAGAATAGATTACAACGCCGTCTTCGATGGTCGGGTGGCGCTTCGTGGAGGCCATCGATTTATCCACCGAAAGGGCTCCCAAAGTTACCCCTTGGTAGATTTTCACCCGTTCTCCGATCACGGTTGTTTCTCCAATTACGATTCCGGTGCCGTGGTCCATAAAGAAATAGCGACCGATGCTGGCGCCGGGGTGGATGTCGATTCCGGTTTTGGAATGCGCATATTCCGTCAAAATTCGAGGAATCAAAGGCACTTTTTCCTGATGCAATCCGTGAGCTAAGCGATAGAAAGCAAGGGCATAAAAACCCGGATACGTTCGAATTACTTCATAGGAAGTGGTCGCTGCCGGATCGCCTGCCACCATCGCCTCTACGTCCGTTTGCAATAACTCATAGATGGCTGGAATGCGATCTAAAAAGCGATGTGCAAGGACCGATGGGTCTTCTGAAAGCTGGTCTTTCATCGAGTACAACAAGCTTTCTAGCCCATTTTCGATACTTTCCCAAACGGACTTCAGCTCAGAGGCTTGGCTAAAATGCCGTTGAGTTTGTTCTGGGAAAAGCGTCAAAACGATTTTCGTGAACAACTTCTTGATATCAGAGGTCGCCGGGAAAGGGGGCGTCTGCTGGTGTTGTTCCAGTATTTTGTCTAAAAACTGCTTAGGTAACATGGGCTAAAAGTAATTCAGTTTGTTCGATCGGGTCCAGCGTGCGGACTTCGATGCGGGTGATTTGTGCCTCGTCGCGTAACTCGAGTCCGTACATATAGGCCTTGTCGTAGTAATGGAGGGTGATTTCGGCGACTAAACTGAAATCTCCAGCATCTAATGCTTCCATCGCGGTGGCGTAGCGGTCTAAGCCTAGGCGTTTTTTTATTTTGCCCAAAGCTTTGGCCAAATCCTCCTTCGGATACGACGCATACACGTTCACTAAATGAGGCAAACGATAGACCGGCTCGATGTCTAAAAATACGACCGGTGCCGCACGCAATTGATTGTACAAAGGCGCACCCATAAAAACCTGACCGATGTGGCGACTTTCGTCCTCCACCCAGATCTCTCGACTATAATCTAAACCGCTCAAAACGCGGTGCACTTCATTCTCAAAATGCTCACTGGTAGGCTGCTCTGCCAGGCCTAAATGCCCAAAAGCCGATCCTCGGTGATGCGCTAATCCTTCTAAATCCAAGACTTGGTGGCCTCTTTTGGCTAATTCAGGCAAGATTTCGGTCTTTCCTGATCCCGTCTTTCCGCCTAAAACGCGGAAGGGAATCGGTCGATCGAAAATCGCCAAGACCTCATTTCGATAGGCCTTATATCCTCCCACTAATATTTTAACCTTCAATCCAGCGGTCTCAAAAAGCCAGGCCATACTGCCAGAACGCATTCCGCCACGCCAGCAATGCACTAAAACGGTATTGTCGACGGCAAGTTTTTTCGCCTTCTTCACCCACTTCGCCAGTTGTGGCCCCACAAATTCTAACCCTAATTCAATCGCTTGGTCTTTCCCTTTTTGCTTGTAACAAGTCCCTACCGCGGCGCGTTGGGCATCATCGAAAATGGGAAAGGGAATGGCCCCGGGGATGCGTGCACGCGTATATTCGCCAGGCGATCGTACATCGAGCACCGGGTATATTTTTGCGGCTTCGAGGAAGTCTGACGGACTTAGTTTTTCGGGCATTATAGGGTTATTTCGTAGAATTCGAAGTGTAATGGATCGAATGTCTTCAGTAAATCGCTGATAAATTCGGGATGATCTGTGGCGAATTCCAAGAAGTTCGTGTGGCGTTCTTGCCACTCGCCCGCTGGGAATAGCGCCTCTTTTAAGGCCAAAACCTGTCTCACGTCATCCCCTTGGTTGCGTTCCTCCGCACGCTTCATTTTCTTCGCTAATCGCTCTAGACCTTTCGTCCAGCGTGCCTGTTCAGCTAAAACGCTTGCTTCTAAAGTAGAATCGATGGCTTTCGCTCTTCCCGCTAGAGTATCGAGTATGGGTTGCAGAGCCTTCAATTCTGAGGCAGTATCCAATTGATGCACCGTGCGACCCGCCACAAACGAGCGACGAAGTCTTAGTTCATCTTGGAATAAATCTGCTAGACTCAAGCCTAATTTCTCCGCTCTTTCCGCCTGTTTTTGCGTCTTCACGATCGCAAAATTACGCGGCAATAAGATCGGGAACGGAACCTGGTGTAAATCGAATATACCTTTTAGTTGCAACCAATAAGCAACTTCTGCGGGCCCGCCGATGTAGGCAAGGTTAGGCAAAATGACTTCTTGGTACAAAGGACGTAAAATGACATTAGGGCTGGCGTCTGCCATCTCCACCGAATCGCCCTTTTCAAGACGAATGCGATCGTTCTCCGTCAAACGGAAAAGATTCACCTCACGCGCAGCTACCTGCGTTTTATAGCCTAAAGCCTCTAATTTCTCTGTGGTCGCTCGTACAATCGGTTCGTGTACCTGCTGATTCAAATCCGCCTCCATGATAGGAGCGAAAAGTGATTTCAAACGGGCATCATCCGCATCGAGACAAACTAATCCTTCAGCGCCAAAAAGCGCGTGCATATAGATTCTCACCGCTTCTGAAAGGGTTTTTCCTTCAGAATAGGCCTTATCAAAAATGGCATTTCTAAGTGGAATGCGAGGGAAATCGCTGAGATGAAAGCGACCTACGGCACCTTTTTGGGAAGTAGTCCACTCGTATTTCGTCCCGAAAGCAAAGAAGTGATTGATCTCCTCAAAATCATGATCCTCCGTCGCCATCCAATAGACCGGCACAAAACACTGATCTGGATAGGCTGCCTTGAGTGCACGGGCTAGATTAATGGTAGAAACCAATTTATAAATCACATACAGTGGTCCTGTATAGATGTTCAATTGATGGCCTGTCGTAACGGTAAAGGTATTTTCATCCCGCAAATCCACGGATGGCATCTCTGCGCCTATCGCCGCGTATTGCTCCTCTAAGACAGTTTGAAGAATCGCTCGTGAAGTCGCGGGAAATAATTTCTTCGCGACAATTTGGTCTTTGAACTTTGATAATTGCGGTCCATTTCTATAAAATTCCTGCAACGCCGGCTTCTCCGCCAGGTAATCCAGCAGTAGCTTTGAAAAAGCATTCAGAGAAGCAAAGGAATGTGTTTTATAGGACATTTGTAGGCGTGGAATGTTTCTTTCTAATGGTATCGTAAACGCTATCTGGAATCGGAATGTTCAATTTCTCCGCTGAACTCTCCGGTTTTTCCCAGTTTAAATATCCCTTCACCCAAGCGAAGGCTAGGCCTAAGGCTAAAATTCCTACGAATAATAAGATCTCCACCACAGCATAAACCGGGAATTCGGGTGCTGCAGCTGCTAGTTCTTTATTCTTCAATAAAGTCGCTGTGGGGAACAAGAAAACAAGTTCGATTTCGAATAGTACGAAAAGGAGGGCGATGACGTAAAAGCGGGGATTGAAGCGAATGTTCGCGTTTCCTGCTGGAGCTTCACCCGATTCGTAGGTACTTAATTTCTCGACATTGGGGCGATTAGGACGTATGAGACGGGCAATCGTTAAGATCAAGGCTAGAAATACGATTCCAGCCCCTATATATGCCGCTACATACCCAAATTGCTCGATCATTGTCTCAATTTCAAATATCCCTTAATCACCGTAAAGGTGGTGATAGCCAGGAAGAAAAGGATGATGTATTGTACGTAATTGATGATGCCGGGGAAACTTTGGCCTAAATAATAACCTCCCGTTACTAATATACCTACCCACAAAGCCCCTCCCACGAGATTCAGCAAGATAAATTTATACCAGGATAAATGACTAATACCAGCAAGAATGGGCGTAAAGGTGCGAACGATGGGTAAAAAGCGACTGATAACTAGTGCACTAAATCCGTATTTGTCGAAAAATTCTCGAGTCGACTCTAGGTGTTTTTTCTTAAAAAACCAACCATCCGGTCGATTCATCAGCGATTTCCCAAAAAACCGCCCCACTAAATAACCCACGAGTGAACCGATGACCGCGGCCAGGAAAATACTCAACAAAAGGGAGGATAATGGCTCTTTTAACACGCCTGTACCCCCAAAAACCCCCGTCAAAAACAACAAATAGTCTCCAGGAAGGAAAAAGGCGAAGAACAGGCCATTCTCGGCGAAAACAATCAGGGTAATCACCATCAATCCAGAGCGGATAATGGTTTCAGAATCAGTGAGCTGATGCCACAAAAGATTTATTTCATCCATGATTTAGGCCGTCATTTCATCTTAAATTAAAATGAAAGTATAAATATGGGTGAAAAATTCGAATTTTTGTTACATTTGGGAGATGAAAAATGTCCTTGCATACGTTCTTTTCGCGATCATGTTCGCCGGCGGCTTGTTGCCAAAGGTGGGTATGGAGCAGGCCATCAAGGCAAATGAACTCGTGAAGCATTTTCAAGATCACAAGAAACAAGCTCCGGCTGGGTTCAGTTTTGCCGATTTTTTGTGGATGCACTATTCAGCGGATTCAAAGCATGCGAAAACGACCAGTCATCCTAGTTTACCTTCCTTTGATTTCTCAGGCGCGATGGGTTTTGTATTACCTGCTGTTGCCTTCTTTTTTACTGCTGCGGTTGCCTTGATTATCGCGCGCCGTCGCACCGAGTTCTACGAAAACAACTACCATTTCGCAATGGAGCGCGTTTTAATCGCGCCTCCCCGGTTTTAAATTAATGCCTGTTCTACACGGCTAGAGGCCGTTTACGTTTGTGCTTAATTTTAAAATCATGATTAATTCCATTATTAGTTTTAGTATTCGCAATAAATTAGTGGTCGGGCTATTTGTCCTGGGGCTGGTTTTTTGGGGAGGGTATTCGCTGAGTAAATTACCCATCGATGCGCTTCCAGATATTACCTCGAACCAAGTGCAGGTGATTACGCAATCCCCGGCGCTGGCGACTTCAGAGGTCGAAAAATTCATCACCTATCCGCTGGAGATTTCTTTACGTACGATCCCGAATGTGAAGGATATTCGCTCGGTTTCCCGGATGGGTCTGTCCATTATTACCGTTGTTTTCGAGGATGACGTCGCCACCGAGGTCACGCGTCAGCAAGTCGCGGAGAAATTAAAGGCCGCAGAACCTTATTTATTGCAAGGGGCAGGGGTTCCGGAAATGGCGCCTATCACAACCGGTTTAGGGGAATTCTTCCAATATACCTTAGTGGTCGACCCGGACTTCAAGGAACAATATTCGCTGGCGGATTTAAGGACCTACCAGGATTGGTTGATAAAAAGACAGCTCTTGGGAATCAAGGGCGTGGTGGAGGTCAGCTCTTTTGGGGGTAATTTGAAACAATACGAAATCGCCGTTAACCCGGAGCGTTTGCGCGCCATGAATGTGAGCGTGAATGACGTGTTTAAGGCCGTTTCTATCAATAATTCTAATTCGGGAGGTAGCTATTTAGAGAAAGGGACTGATGCCTATTTCATTCGCTCAGAGGGAATGTTAACTTCCTTAGAGGACATTGAAAATACGGTGGTTTCCCAAAGAGGCGAGGCCGGATTACCTATCCTAGTGAAGGATGTGGCCAAAGTAGGCTTCGGGAAAGCGGTCCGCTACGGCGCTATGACCCGAAACGGCGAGGGCGAGGCAGTAGGTGGCGTGATGTTGCTTTTAAAAGGAGCGAACGCGAACCAGGTCGTACAAGACGTGAAAGCCCAAATGGAAGTCATCGGTAAAACATTGCCGCAAGGAATTAAGATTGTCCCTTATTTAGACCGCAGTGTGTTGATCGGTCGCGCCATTAATACGGTGGAGAAAAACTTGATCGAAGGGGGACTAATCGTCGTGTTTATCTTGGTTTTATTGCTCGGAAATCTGCGGGCTGGTTTGATCGTGGCTTCCGTGATTCCCCTTTGTTTATTGTTTGCCTTTGCGCTGATGCACATTTTCGGGGTGTCCGCGAATTTGATGAGCTTGGGTGCGATTGACTTTGGCCTAATTGTAGACGGCGCCGTCATCATCGTGGAGTCCATTATTCACCGGCTCCACAGCCATCGAAAAGGCGAGGAATTAAGTCAGCAGGCGATGGATGAGGAAGTAGGTATTTCTGCCAAAGCCATTTTCGGCTCCGCTGCCTTCGGCGTTATCATCATCCTGATCGTCTACCTGCCCATCATGGCATTAGGAGGAATCGAAGGCAAGATGTTCAGACCCATGGCCCAAACCGTGAGTTTCGCCATCCTCGGGGCATTGATTCTTTCGTTGACTTACGTTCCCATGATGTCGGCCTTGTTTTTAAGCAAGAAAATCAGCCACGAGGTGACCATCGCGGATCGCATTATGGGATTCCTGTATGGCAAATACCAGCCGATCATCAATTTTGCATTGAAACAACGCAAGTGGGTAGTGATTGGGGCTTTTGGCCTATTCTCAGCCAGCATCGCCTTATTTATGTCATTAGGCGGCGAGTTTATTCCGGAATTAAACGAAGGCGATTTCGCAGTGGAGACCCTGTTACCGACGAATGCGTCTTTGTCCCAAAGCATTAAAGTCAACACTGCCGCTCAAGCCATGTTACTGAAAACGTTTCCAACAGAAATCAAACAAGTCGTTTCTCGTATTGGTGCCTCTGAAATCCCGACGGACCCCATGGGGATCAATTCTTGCGACTTAATCATCCAGCTGAAGGATCCATCAGAATGGAAGAATGCGGAGACGATGGAGGAATTAGAGGAGAAGATGGACAAGGCGTTGGATGTCTATCCAGAAGTGAACTTCGAATTTACACAGCCTATTCAGATGCGTTTTAACGAATTGATTGCGGGTGTGAAGTCCGATATTGCGGTGAAGATTTTTGGGGAAGATCTGCAAGAACTATTTGATCACGCAACGGAGGCCTCTCGCTACATTCGCACTATTGAGGGGGTGGGCGATATCAAAGTGCAACAAATTGATGGCATTCCACAGCTGGTCGTGAAATACAACCGCGTGAAGATGGCGCAATATGGTTTGAATGTGAACGAGGTAAACTCGGCCATCAAGATGACATTCGCTGGAGAAACCGCGGGAATCGTGATGGAAGGCGAAAAACGTTTTGACCTCGTGGTTCGTATGGATTCAGTACACCGCCAAGACATCCAAAACTTACGTGAACTCTATATCGACCTACCTTCGGGCTCTCAGATTCCGTTACAGGAAGTTGCCGAGGTGGGGTACGAAAATGCGCCTTTAGAAATCTCGCGCGATAACACGCACCGCCGAATCACCATTGGTATTAACGTGCGTGGTCGTGATGTGGAAAGTGTCGTAGCTGATATCCAAAAAGTCATGAAGAACAAGATTACCTTGCCAGCCGGTTATTATGTGACCTACGGCGGCACCTTCGAAAACTTGCAAGCCGCGAAGTCGCGCTTAGCCTTGGTGGTTCCTATCGCACTAGCCCTGATTTTTGTCTTGCTATTTTTTACGTTCCAATCCTTCCTGGAGGCGGCCATTATTTATTTGGCGATTCCTTTATCCGCGATCGGTGGCGTAGTAGCGCTTTGGTTGCGTGGGATGCCCTTCTCCGTTTCAGCCGGGATTGGATTTATCGCTCTCTTTGGCGTGGCGGTATTGAACGGAATCGTGTTGCTTTCGTTCTTTAAGCAATTAGCGGACGAAGGTTTAAGCGTGGAAGAACGCCTGAAGAAAGGCTTGGAATTGCGTTTTAGACCCGTGATTATGACCGCGGCGGTAGCCTCTTTAGGTTTCTTGCCGATGGCATTAAGTCATTCCCCAGGTGCCGAGGTACAACGTCCATTAGCAACAGTCGTCATCGGCGGACTAATCACCGCGACCTTCCTAACGCTGGTCGTTATCCCAGTCGTCTACTCGATCGTGATGGGCCGTAGAGAGGCGAAGCTGAAGGCCAAAGGTTTGGGGATGATAATGTTATTTATGGTGTTATCTTTTGCATCATTTGCGAAAAACCCCATCTCTACTCTATACTCTCCTATCTCTTCTCTCTCACTCAAAGCCTGCCTTGCTCGAGCTTCCCAAAAGAACGCCCTCCTCTCCACCGGCATCGCCGACGTAAAAACCGCGGAGGCCTTGATCAATTCAGGAAGAGAATTACCGAAGGGAACGGTGGATGCGCAGTACGGAAAAACGCAGACCTTTTCGAGTCAAGATTATACGGTGATGGCTTCCCAAAGCATCCCTTGGCCCACGCTTTTGAAGGCACAGGTGAAGGCCTTGACTTCGGCGAAGGTGTTAAGCGAAAAGCGCTTGAAGATTACGCAGAACTTAGTGGCTTCGAGTGTGAAGTTCTACTATTACCAGATTTTGGCACAGCAAAAGAATCTCGTATTTCTAGCTTCGCAAGACAGTTTGTACTCGCAAATGAAACGTGCGGCGACGATTAAGTTTCAGCAAGGGGAGACGAATCGCTTGGAATTGATGGCAGCCGAAACGCGTTTACGCGAGTTTCAACAGAAGCGATTGTCTCTGGAAGCAGATCAAAAAACGGCCTATCAAAACCTGGCTTATTGGATCAATGAGCCAGGCGAATTTACGATTGAAGGGCTAGAGCCGTTGACGATGGAATCTGGGATCGCGGCTTTTGATCCGGCGAAGAACCCGACCATCGAGCTATTAGCGGAGCAGGTGGAACATGGGAAATTATTGACGGCGGTAGAGCGGGAACGTTTGAAACCGGATGTAAGAATCGGTGTAACGACGCAGAGTATTGACAATCTAGGGGGTCAAAACTTCGTACAGGCCGGCCTGGCTATCCCGATTTTTGGGAAAGGACAAAAAGCCAAAATTGCCTCGGCGAAATTGCAGGAGGAGGCTTTTGTTAGCCAAAAAATCCAAACCGAATCAGCCTTGCAAACGGATTACAAGAATGCGGAGGCGGCGGTCGCAAAATACCGGGCGAGTTTGGCCTACTACACCACCACGGCTCTTCCTCAGGCCATTTTATTAGAAAAGACCGCCCTTAAAAGTTACCAACAAGGGGAAATCGAATACGTCGAAATGCTGCAAAATACGCAACAGGCTTGGCAGATTCGAGAGAGTTATTTACAAGAAGTCAACGCCTACAACCAGGCGATTATCACACGTCAAACGATCATTGGAAATGAATAAGATATTCAAATTTGCAGCGCTATGCCTTGTATTTAGCTTAGCCGCTTGCTCAAAAAAAGAAGAGGCCACCACGGAAGCGCCGGTGACCGAAATTAAATTAAGCGCGGAACAGAAGACGAATGCAGGCATTGAATTCGGGGCTTTGGAAGAGCGCGAAATGTCGACTGAAATTAAATGTACAGGGGTGGTCGATGTGCCACCGGTGTCATTAGCATCCATCTCGATCCCGATTGCGGGTTACGTGAAAACGACCTACGAATTGCTGCCGGGCAAAAAGGTGTCGAAAGGCCAGGCCTTAGCGACCTTGACTTCGCTTGATTTTATCCAAATGCAGCAAGAGTATTTACAGGCCTTGTCATCTCAGACCTTTATGAGTTCCGAGAAATCGCGTCAACAGGTGTTGACGAATGAGGAAGTGGGATCGAAGAAAAAACTGCAACAATCGGAAGCGGATTTAGGGAATGTGAATGCGCAGGTGAAGGCTTTGGGACTAAAATTAGAGGTTTTAGGCTGTGATTTGAAATCGCTGGCAAAAGGAAATATCTCCTCTGTTTTAACCTTGCGTTCGCCCATCGATGGTTACATTCAAGACCAATTCTTAGCGATCGGCAAATACGTGACGCCATCTGATGTCTTAATCAAAGTCGTAGGGATGGCGGACAAACACGTGGAGCTGAAGGTATTCGAGAAGGATTTGGCAAAATTAAACATCGGCCAAACCATCGAATTCGAATCAGAGGGTCAAAAAGCAAAGGCTAAAATCTTCCTCATCGCCCCACAAGTAGATTTAACGAATCGCACGACGTCCGTTCACGGCCATTTCGCAAACAAGTCGGATGAGAAGAACTTCACGGTAGGACAATTCGTGAGCGCACGCATCGAAGTGGGAACACAGAAAATCCCAAGCATTCCACAAGCAGGCCTTGCCCGTGTGGGAAAAGGCGGATTCATTTACGTCGAAATGAGCGATGGCGCGATGGCGCAGGTGCCGGTGGAGATTTTAAGTTCCACACCTGAATTTGCAGGGATCAAATTATTGAAAGAATTGCCGGCAGGCAAAGTGGTCACAAAAGGGGCTTCTGCCCTAGAGGCAATCTTCGCGAAAGATTAATGTACTAAGCCAGACCAAACCGTATAATCGGCCCATCCCGCAGGTGGGTCGATTTTTTTGTCAAAAATCCCGAATATCGTCGATCCCGATCCACTCATCGCGGCATAGCTAGCGCCTAGGGAATACATTTCCTCCTTTAAAGAGGCGAGCAAAGGATAAAGAGGGAAAATACTCTTCTCAAAATCATTCGATATCGTCTCCTTCCAATCCGCCTTCAGAATCGACTTGCGCAAATCCACTGGAGCCTTTGCCGGGGTCACGCCTGCATAGGCCTCAGCCGTAGAAATACCCACCGCTGGATATAAAAGCACGAGGAATTTGCCTTTCAGGCTCGCATCGATCGGGCTAAGTACA
>JBJOIV010000028.1:0-21679 GCA_046046955.1 Bacteroidota bacterium
ATAGGCTGTTTTCATGGCGCGCAAGGAAGCGTCGAAGTAACCACAAATTAATGCGAAAAACGATATTCTTCTTGTTATTTATTCCGTTATGGGGCTTTAGTCATTCTTCCCAGTTATCCACCTTTGCCCTTGTGAAGGATGACAAAGGGGTTTGGACAGCTCACGTTAGCGCCTCCTTATCCGCCTTTCAGGCAGTGCTCGCAGATCAAAAAATAAATTCAGCTGAAGAATTTCAAAAGTCGCTTATTCAATGGTCACGCAAATCTTTACGTATTTCCGCGGGGCTATTAAACCCCATTTTACTGGAGCAGGGCAGTGTGCACTTAGGGCATCAAACAGATGTAAAGTTTACACTGAAAGGAATGCCATCAAAAGTGGAATCGTTTTCAGTAGAAAATCAGATTCTTCAACAGCTTTATGGACACGCCATGGTCTTCAAGGTAATTTACCCTACCAGCGAGTCCAATCAAGTTGTATTGACTTCATCGAATGATTTTTCGGCTAATGTATTCGTGAAATCAACGGGGATAATTATACAGCCTAAAACTAATTTCACGTATTTATATCTACTTTTAATCATCCCTTTTTTACTACTATGTCTATATATTTTAAAGCGTCGCTCAACCAAGGGCTAATGTTCATTTTATTTTTTGTGGCGTCTTGTTCTCAAGACGAAACAGCTGTGACTCCGACTGCGACTGTAGAAGTTCCGGCCGTTTACAAGAAAATCTATGGTGCTACCAGTATCACCAATGATGGCACCTATATCACCATTAAATCGAAGGATTTACCGGATCATAAAAGCCCCTATTATGCAGCGACGAATGCCTTGTATCAAGCTTACTCGGGGACGACTTTTGGCGGTTTGAACTTTGCCAAAAACCCTAATTCCATCATCGAGCAATCGGCGACAATTAAGATTCCAGTTAATCCTGTGGCGTCTTCTAATCATGCAGCAACTCCATTAGGGGTTATTGGAATCGCCTTGAATGGCGTAGCCTTTTTTAATCAATATGCGGGCCCGAATAACCAAGAACTAAAAGGAGAGATGGCCGGATTTGATCAATTTTATGGTCACCCTCAAAATTCTGGTGTATATCATTATCACGTAGAACCTTTACAGTTAACCACGGTGAAGTCATCGAAATCGGGTTTGATGGGCTTCCTTTTAGACGGCTTTCCGGTGTATGGCCCTCAAGAAGAAAATGGCTCTGCAGTGACGAACGCAAATCTAGATGTGTACCACGGGCATTCACACGCTACGGTGGATTATCCAAATGGCATCTACCATTACCACTTTACGACGGAGGCGCCCTATCTAAATGGGAATGGTTTTTATGGTACGGCCGGAACTGTTTCTCAATAATGAAATACGTCGTACTTCTATTTTTTCTGTGGGGATGCTCTAAATCAGAGCCTGAAATCCATGTCGAAAAAAAGTATTTCCCATCGGGCAAAATCAGAGAAATTCGGCACCTTAAAAACGGCGTGAGGCAGGGATTACAAACGGCTTATTGGGAGAACAGTCGCAAGCGATTCGAATACATTGCCGTGAATGATGCCTATGAAGGGGAGCTCAAAGAATGGGCAGAAAATGGACAGCTATTTCACCTAGCCCATTATAAAAAGGGGCAGGAAGAAGGTATTCAAAAAATGTGGCACGCAAACGGAAAAATCCGCTCCAACTTTATCATTATTAAGGGTCGACGCTATGGTTTATTAGGCACTAAAAACTGTAAAAATGTCAATGAAAAATTGCTGGCTTATTAGTCTTTTCCTGTTGGCTTGTTCAGAAACTCCGATTTCTAAAATCCCCTATTATAATACGCCAGACTTTACACCTTATTTTATCTCGGATACAGAGGCCGATTCGAAAATTACGCACCGCATCAAACCCTTTATTTTCTACAACCAAGACAGCACCTTATTCGACAGTAAATCCTTGCAGGGAAAAGTGTATGTCGCGAATTTCATCTTTACCCGCTGTAGCAATATTTGCCCGGATATGACTACCCAAATGAAGCGCATCGAAAAAGCGTTTCATTCGAATTCGAAAGTAGCGCTCGTTTCTTTCACGGTAACCCCTTGGTTTGACGATGTTAAAACGCTCCATAAATTTGCCGATAAATACCAGATCTCTTCATC
Source organism: Bacteroidota bacterium (assembly GCA_046046955.1). Lineage (GTDB taxonomy): Bacteria > Bacteroidota > Bacteroidia > Cytophagales > Spirosomataceae > Aquirufa. Next base: position 2,146 of record JBJOIV010000028.1, read on the forward strand.
GAATTGGTCCTTATTAACCGGCTCCAAAGAGTCCATCTATACCCTCGCCCGTCAGTCCTTTTTTGCAGAGGAGTCTATAGGCTACAATAAGGACAGCAAAGAGTTTTTGCATACGGAGCATGTGGTGCTAGTGGATCAAAAAGGCCGCATTCGGGGTATTTATAATGGGACAATTGCTTTGGATACGGAACAATGTATCGAGGACATGAAATTGCTTTTGCTGGAATAGGCGCTATTTTATCAAAAAAATACATTAAATTGTGGCTTTAATGATCTAATCCCTTGTCAACTATGAAAATCAAATCAATTGTAGCGATATGTGCCGTACTAGCCATGTCCTTGGTCTCTTTTAAACCTTCTGATAAAGAAGTTCAATCCGAAAAACCTTTTGGGGGTTTAGCTTTGTACACGGTGCGTGATGCGATGAAAGATGCGCGTACGACACTAGAGAAAGTAGCACAAGCGGGTTATGTAAACGTAGAATCTGCAGGTTACAACAATGGGAAGTTTTATAATTTATCTCCAGCGGACTTCAAGGCGCTTTTAGATGAGATGAAATTAACTCCGATTTCTGCACACCAGGGGACAGCTAATTTTGATAATATCGATCAACAAATTGCAGACCTAAAGACAGCAGGATTCAAATATTTTGTGATTCCAGTTCCGCCGATGGGCTTGTTTACTTTTGATCAAGTGAATAAGCGTATGGCGATGAAGGGTGGAGCAAAGAATTTGGCAGAAATCTTAGACAAATTAGGCGAGAAATGTGCGGCGGCTGGTTTACAATTATTGTATCACAACCACGATTTCGAATTCAGAAAGGACGAAACTGGGGTTGTTCCTATCGAGTATTTGTTAGAGAATTGCAATCCGAAGTATGTTAATTTCCAAATGGATTTATACTGGGTAACGAAAGCGGGAGCTGATCCAGTCGATTATTTCAAGCGCTATCCAGGTCGTTTCAAGATTTGGCATGTGAAGGATATGGATGATCAAGGTCGTTTCGCTCCAGTGGGAAATGGCAAGATTGATTTCAAACGTATTTTAGACAATAAAAAATTGTCAGGTATGCAATACTATTTCGTAGAGCAAGATGCTTGTTTCAACGAAACGCCATTAGAGGCGATTGTGATTTCTCACAAAGGTTTAGAGAAGATCGGTTTCAAATAATTTATGGGAATCATCCCTGTGAAAAGCCTCGCTGATGCGGGGCTTTTTGCGTTTAAAGGACTTGATGGTCGTTTTTTGTGAAATAACTCTTGAGGTATGCAAAGCTATTTTCAGGTATTGACAACTTTTGTCAATTCGCGAAAATGTCGCATATTGCTTTCAAAAATAGTAACCCTATGAAAAAGAGCCTAATTAGATCCGTTTTTGCTTTAGCTATTTTAGCGTCCATGAGTTCATGCGCTACTGTTTTAGGCGGTAGAGTGACCGAATACCAGCGTACGAAACCGGCTCCAGGCAAGCCAGCAAGAGAAATTAGAGCAGCCGCTTTAATTGCAGATGTTATATTGTTTTGGCCAGGAGCTGTGATTGATTTTGTGACGGGAGCTATTTATCGTCCTCTATAAGATGATACTAAACTCACTAATCTCTTTATACGATCGCGACCTGAAGGCCTTGAGAAAGGAGATAGAATCCTATCAAGTGGAGTCTGTTATTTGGGAAAAAGCAGACGGAATTAGCAATCCTGCAGGCAATGTTTTTCTCCACCTGATGGGGAATTTGAATACGTTTTTCGGTGCAGTTTATGCGGAAACAGGCTATGTACGGGATCGCCCTTTGGAGTTTTCAGACACGGGCTTGTCCCGAGCCATACTTCTAGCTAGACTGGATGAAATTCATCCGATTGTTCTGAGCGTATTAAAGGAGTTCCCTGAAAGCGAATTGGGGTCTACGTATCCGATTAAAATTTTTGATGAAGAGAAAACTGTAGTATTCATTTTCATCCATTTGGCAACACATTTGTCCTATCATTTAGGTCAAATCAATTACCACAGACGGCTTTTAGATCATTGATTGTGTTTGCCTTTAAACAAGGACCAAATCGCCATAGCGTGCCCATGGCCTAATTTAAACTCAGTCATAAGCCATGTTCTCCCTTGAGTGGCCGTCACGCCATCAATTAGTTTTCCGTTCTGAAGAAATCCTTTTTGGCCTCTTTACCCACCTTTCTTTCGCCCAAACTACCATTCCGAAAATGCAAAGCCTGCACCGTGGCCGAATATGGGGAATTAGAAACGACCATCGAGCCGGAAGTCCTTTCGTATATAAAAACGTGGTTTGAAAATGAAAAATTGAGTAATTTCAAAGCAAAATAATTCAATCATGAAAACTTCATTTAACAAATTTCTGTACCTCGGATTTGTCCTTTTTGGAATGTATGAATTGCTCGTAAAGCACTCTCCAGCCGAGGCCGCAACTCAACTAGGCATTGCCCTTATTTTTGATCCGTTTAATACAGATCAACCCTTTAAAGAAAGACCTGTTTGGCAGCAAGGCGTATTAATCGTTCATTTAGCGGTTATTTTCGGCTTAATTGGATATGAAGTAGGAAGTTCTGGTGATTTAATCCAAGGGTTTAAGGACGGCTGGAACGCCAAATAGGATGCACATCTCCATCACTGGCTTAAAGCCCAAAGGCCTAGTAGGCTATATTCGTTTTTGGTTTTTAGCCATTCCTTCTTTTCGCCAGGCGCAAACAGCACCCGGTAATTTACATGCCGAAGTCCGAAAAATCCAGGGTTTTCAATGCACCTTAACGGCCTGGGAAAGCCGAGAGTTGATGCTGAATTTTCTAAGAAGCGGGCCGCATTTAAAGGCCATGAAAACCTTCCATAAAATTGCTACCGGGCCTACCTATGGTTACGAATCCGATACCATTCCTACTTGGGAAGAGGCGTTTGAATTATTGATGGAAAAGGGGAAGTATTATTAACGTGTATTACGCCTTCACACTCAAAGTCGCACCCGTCACCTCCACGGTCAATTTCGTCAAACCTTTCGTCGCAGGACCTTGCGTCACAGCGCCATCAGCAGCAAAGGCAGAACCATGCGCCGCACAAGAAAAAGTAGATAATCCGTTATTGTATTCCACCGTGGCGCCTGCGTGAGGACAAACCGAAGATAGGGCTAGAAAGCTAGCTGGCGTATTTCCACTGGCTTTTCGGATGACAATGACACCGCTTTTAGCCACGAAATCGTTAACAGATTTTAGTTCGGAATCTAAATTTACCGTGACGGAATTCGTTCCCATAGCTCCACCTCCCGGATTAGGAGTGATATTTCCTCCGCCCGAATCGTCTTTCGAACAAGCGGCCACTAGGCAGCCGACACAGGTAGCGGCAATTCCTCCGGATAGTACGTTGATGAATTCTTTTCTTTTCATGGCAGATTTATTTTTACACCTAACTAGTCAGACTATCAATTGTTTAAAACCACATTTTGAACATTAATTGCAGATGTAGGCGAAGAAATTTATCTTTGTGTAAACAAAACAAGCGCACGTATGATTATCGAACCGAGAATGAGAGGGTTTATCTGTTTGACTTCCCACCCGAAAGGATGTGAGCAAAGTGTCATAAATCAAATTAACTATGTTAAATCAAAGGGAGCCATCGATGGCCCTAAAAAGGTTTTGGTGATAGGCGCCTCTACTGGTTTTGGTTTAGCTTCTCGCATTACAAGTGCATTTGGTTCGAATGCGGCGACGATCGGTGTTTTCTTTGAGAAGGCGCCAGCAGCAGGAAAAACAGCCTCTCCGGGCTATTACAATAGTTTAGCGTTTCAAGCGCAAGCAGAGAAAGCGGGTCTTTATGCGAAGAGTATTAACGGCGATGCGTTCTCGAATGAAGTGAAAAAGCAAACGATCGATTTAATCAAGGCGGATTTAGGCCAAATAGATTTAGTGATCTACAGCTTAGCTTCCCCAGTTCGTCAGCATCCTGTGACGGGCGTGTTGCACCGTTCGGTTTTGAAGCCTATCGGTGATACGTTCACGGATAAAACGGTGGATTTCCACACGGGCATTGTCTCTGAAGTGACGATTACACCTTGCAGCGACGAAGACATCGCGAACACGGTTCAGGTAATGGGCGGTGAAGATTGGAAGATGTGGACGGACGCTTTGTTGAACGCTGGAGTTTTAGCGGAAGGCGCGATGACCGTGGCGTATTCGTACATTGGGCCAGATGTGACTGAGCCGGTTTACCGCAAGGGAACGATCGGAATGGCGAAAGAGCATTTAGAGGCGACGGCGTTTGAGATTACAGAGGATTTAGCCAAAATAGGAGGCAAAGCATTCGTTTCCGTAAACAAAGCTCTAGTAACACAAGCAAGTTCGGCGATCCCAGTGATCCCCTTATATATTTCATTGCTATACAAAATCATGAAGGCGAAAGGCTCACATGAGGGTTGTATCGAACAAATTCAACGTCTTTACAGCGAGCGCTTATATACAAATGGCGAGATTCCAGTAGACGAAAAAGGCCGTATTCGCATCGACGATTGGGAAATGGATGAGGCGGTTCAAAAAGAAGTGGCTGAATTATGGAAAGGTGCAACCACTGAGAACCTTCCAGCGATTGGCGATTTGAACGGATATAAATTAGACTTCTTAAATCTATTTGGTTTCGGATTCGATGGCGTAGATTACGCTGCGGAGGCGAACGAAATGGTCGAGATTCCTGGTTTGATTACGGTAGAAAAATAAAATGAAAGCCATCTGAAAGGATGGCTTTTTTTATGAAAAGGGCAGGCAAATAGCAGGATAAATCAGGTGATTATTTGAACAACATCCCTTACTTTTGGTTTAGACTTCATTCACTGAATTTTAAACTATGAAAAAAGGTATTCTTTCGGCGGTATTTATTCTTGCCGCTGTTATTTCTATGCAAGCGCAAGCCCCTAAAACGCCGGTAGCTCCGAAGCCAGCAGATTCTACAGCGGCTAAAAAACCGGCCTCTAAAATCAAATCTTACGACCAGGTCATCACGAAGGATGCGAAATCTTCTAAAGGCCTTTTCACAACGCATCAGGTAGGCGATAAATACTATTTCGAAATCCCTAAAAAGCATTTGGGGAAAGACATGCTTTTGGTTAGCCAGATTGCGAAAATCCCCAATGGATTAGGCGGAGGCTACGTGAATGCGGGAACATCGAGCCATGAGCAACTGATTGTTTGGGAGAAATTCCAGGAAAAAATCCTCATCAAAATCAAGTCATACGCAGCTGTGGCACCAGATTCTTTACCTATCAGCTTGTCTGTAAAGGCGAACAATTACGAGCCGACTTTGTATGCTTTTGACATTGAAACCTATAGCAAAGACACCTCGTCCATCGTCATCGATGTGACGAAATTCTATACCAGTGACATCCCGGCAATGAGCGGTTTAGATGCCTCGCTTCGGGAGACGCACAAGGTGAGAAATTTAGATGCGAGCCGCAGTTTCATTCGTTCCGTGAAGTCCTTTCCATTAAACATCGAGGTGTTGCAAGACTTCACCTATAATGCCACGAAGCCGTCCGCGACCGCTTACACGGAGACGATTAGCATGCAGATGAATCAGTCGATGATTCTCTTGCCTGAGAAGCCGATGAAGCCGCGTTTATTTGATCAACGCGTGGGATTTTTTACCCAAAAGCAATTCGATTACGGCAGCGAGGAGTTGAAGTCAGACCAAAAGACCTACATCCAGCGCTGGCGCTTAGAGCCCAAAGACATGGCGGCTTACAAGCGTGGAGAATTAGTAGAACCCATCAAACCGATTGTCTATTACTTAGATCCGGCGACGCCGATGAAGTTGCGCAAGCATATGAAAAAAGGGGTGGAGAACTGGCAAAAAGCGTTCGAGGTGGCCGGCTTTAAAAATGCCATCATCTGCAAGGATCCACCTAGCAAAGAGGAGGATCCAGATTTTTCACCAGAAGATATTCGCTACTCAGTGATTCGCTACGTGGCGAGTACGACAAGAAATGCGATGGGTCCTAGCGTGAGCGATCCGCGTTCGGGAGAGATTATTGAAAGTGACATTATTTGGTACCATAATCACCTACGTTCGTACCGCAATCGTTTCTTAGTTGAGACTGCGGCGTCTAATCCGAAAGCAAGAACTTTAGAGACGAGCGAGGAAGATATTGGCGAAATGATGGAGATGGTTATCTCGCATGAGGTGGGCCATGCGTTAGGTTTCCCGCATAACATGGGGGCGAGTAGTTCCTACGAAGTGGAGAATTACCGCAAGGCTGATTTCACTCAGAAGGAGGGTATTTCTGCAAGTATTATGGACTATGCGCGCTTTAATTACATCGCACAGCCAGAAGACAAGGGTGTTCGTTACATCCGTCAGATGGGTCCATACGATAATTATGCCGTGAACTGGGGATACCGTCTTTTGCCTGATGCCAAAACTCCAGAGGACGAAGTGCCTACCCTAAACAAATGGGTGGAGGCGAAGGCGGGCGATGCTCGATTCCGTTTTGGCAATCAAGGAACAACTTTCGATCCAAGTTCTCAGACCGAAGACATCGGTAATGACCCCGTTCGCGCCAGCACGTATGCCGTGAAAAATCTGAAATATGTGGCGAAGAATTTAGCTTCGTGGACGAGCAATAAGACGAACGATTACGAAGATTTAATCGAATTAAACGACGAATTATTAAGCGCTTGGTCGCGTTACGTAGGTCACGTTACGACTACTGTAGGTGGAGTTTACGAGCAATATGCAAAGCCAAATCAACAAATTGCGAGCTATGTCGTTGTTCCTAAAGCGACTCAGCAAACGGCCGTGAAATGGTTATTAGCGAATGCCTTTTCTAACGTAGATTGGTTAATTAACCGCGAAGTAGTTACCCACCACATGATGGGGTATACCGATCGCATCAGAAGCCTGCAAGCTAGTCCGCTAAACCGCATGTTAAGCTTCGAAACTTTTGCACGTTTAGATAATAGCGGGTTGAGCACGGCGAACGCTTACAAGACTGTTGACTTATGTCAAGACCTGCGTCAAGGCTTGTGGTCTGAGTTAGCGACGGGTGCTAAGATGGATGGATTCCGTAGAAACATTCAGAAAGCCTACGTCGAGCGAATGAAGTATTTATTGACAGAGCAAATGACGCCATCGCCATTCGCGCGCGACTTTTATAACGTCTCTCAATCTGATGTACGCTCGATCGTACGTGGTGAATTGAAGACTTTATTAGCGTCCTTACAAACCGCGAAAGGGAAGTATGCAGATAAAGAAACAGCCTACCACTTAGCAGACTGTATCGATCGAATTCAAACCGCATTAAATCCGACCAAAGCCCAGAAATAGGGCTTTGGTTTATTCTAATAGCGCATTAACGCACCAAAGCAGCGGTCCTTGTCCATGCAAATCACCCGTGATGCGCTTGCGATCAAGGTAATATTGGTGGTCGTTTTTCTTGTTTGTGCCTTCGCAAATTTCGGTTAAATCACCGTTCTCGTTGATGTAATCTTGCAGCTTGATCCAGGCTTTACGCGCCGCTGTTCCGTAGGTTTTCTCGTCTAACCAACCTTTTTTAACACCCACGATAAAGGCATAGGTAAACATTCCTGTGCAAGATGTTTCCGGCCAGGCATTCGGGTCATTAATCAGCTGATGCCACATGCCTTGCTTGTCTTGGTGTTTTAATAATACGCCCATCATGTCTAAATAACCGCGCATGATGCGAGGGCGGTGTGGATTGTCTTTTGGCAAGACTTTCAATAAATCAGCCATCCCTGCTGCTAACCAACCATCGCCTCGACCCCAGTAAAAAGGCACATCAGGAGCATGATAAAATAGACCATCTTTATTCTGAAGCGTATCTAAATAAGCCACCATTTCGTAGGCCGCCCGATCTAAGTATTTGCGGTTTTTCGTGACCTCATACGCCTTCGCCTGAACCGCCGTAATCATGTACATATCATCCATCCAAAAGCGCGTCACCCAGCTTAATCCTGCCGCATACCAATTCCGCACTTCGGGTTTCAGACTAGTATATTCCTCTGGGCTTAAGGTCTTAAACTCTTCATCTGCATACGCCAGACCCAGTGTCTTCAATTCCACGTTTCCATTCTCTAGATAAACCGCCAGCGGAATCGCACCAAAAACAAAGTTATCCACGTGGTTTTTCTTCGGCTGTAAATTCGCTTCTTCCTTCAGTAATAAAGCGGTTTTTGCATGTAATCTCGCTTGCAAATCTTTGTCATTCGTCTTCTTCGCAAAGCCTAAGGAACCGAGCCAGGTGCATACATCTGGGTAGGTGATTTGGGTCGCTGGCGGATTCGGAAAAGTCACCCCGTAGCGGGAGTGAGGAACTGCCATGAAGCGCTCTGCGGTTCTTTTCCCCACCGTGATAGGATCGGCTTTTTTAGGCCAATTCGTAAAGACTTTTTGCGCCATTATGGGCGTAGCTACTAACAGGAATAAGAGGATTTTTTTCATAGTTATTTTGCCCCGTCCAGGGTGCTTTGTTTTGTCTGATCCAGTAAAGCTGCGCGACCTTTTGCGTTCGATATTTTTAATACAACCGCATTCGGCCATTTGTTATTCGTATAGAATCTTTGTCCATTAACAGCGCTGATAGTTAGTCCTAGCGGGCTGGCTGACACATAGGTTTTCGCATCAAAGTTTTGCTTGTACTCCACTAATTCAGCCTTGTAACCCAGTATTTCGACAGTCGTTTTATCTGAACCTAGGATATTATGAAGGACAAAATTCTTACGCTCGCCGTATTTCCAGTCGTCCGGAGACGACCGTAAAACGAAGGCATAAATGTATTTTTCGTCGTTCGATTGGGTATACCAAACCCCCTCTTCTCGGATGATGGGCATCGGCTTCACGGCATAAATAGCCTCGGAATAAGCGAAGTTCCAAAGCGCCATTTCCCGCAATATCGCCTCCTGCTCTATCTGAATTTCGCCGTTCGGTTTAGGACCCACATTCAATAAAAAGTTACCACCTTTTGCGCGAATTTCTGCAAGCATATTGATCACTTGCGTTCCCGATTTTTGAGGGTCATTTGTGGGCTTGTATTGCCAATCCGTTCCCATCGTATAACATGCCTCCCAAGGACGAGGCAAAGCAGTATTAGGAGTCGTTTGCTCCGGAGTTTTCATCGCATCCCGCGTGATCACTAAATCAGGATTGATAGACCAAGCAAATTCCCGCAAGCCATCTCCCGGTCCATCGATAAACAGGATATCGATCTTGCCGTATTGAGTGAGCAATTCTTTTAATTGGGCTTTGTCATATTCCATTAAACCTGGATTCGTTATCGGATAATGCGCCGGATCTTGTGCTCTTCCGATGGGCTGTTTGTGCTGGTGTAAATAGTAGAAATCATCTGGCGAGAAATACAATCCCACCGCAATGCCTTCTGCGCGATAAGCCTCTACGATTTCTTTAGTGACGTCCCTTTTGAAGGGCGTATTCATCACGTTAAATGGAGTAGTTTTGGTTTGAAACATCGCAAAACCTGCGTGGTGTTTTGCGGTAAAAACCACGTATTTCATTCCTGCAAGTTTTGCGAGCCGGGCCCAGTCTTTGGGCTTAAATTGTTCTGGATTAAAATAGGATGGAAGTTCTTTGATATACTTCTCCACATAAGCATCTGAAGCCCCAGCGAGTGAATGGCTGATGACACTTCCTAGACTGACGTCCACATTCCAGTGGATAAACATCCCGAAACCGAGGTCTTGAAACCATTGAACCCGTTCCGGTTTGTTAGCTGTTTGTTGCCCTAAAACGGGTAAGCTAAGAAGGAATAAAAGTAGGAGCTTTTTCATATAGCTAAAAGAAGAAACACCTCCTAATCTACTATCTATCAGCTCTCCGCGTGCTTCTTGAAGTTATCTAAAATGAGTTGCCAGCCAGCCTGTTGCATCTCTTCTGGGTTCTGATTCTCAGGCTCGAATTCCTCTACAACGCGAACTCCTTCAGGTGTTTCAGAAAAATTTACTCGTACTTTTCTGCCATCCCCTAAGGTAATCTCAATCGTTTTCTCTGAAATAATGTTCGTGTAAGTTCCCCAAAAATCAAAGGACATCGACCCATCTTTTGAGGCCATTTCGTAGTGAAATTCACCCCCTATTCGCAAATCATTTGTCGCGGAAGGACAGCACCAATCATCACTGGCAAAGTTCCATTTTGTGATGTGTTCTTCAGCAGTCCAGCAATCCCATACATGGGAGATTGGAGCTTGGATTGTATTTTGTACGGTAAGGTAGGTCATAAGCTTTTTGGGGAAATTAAAAATACACAAAGGAGAAGAACTTGGGAAATGATTGTGGAAAAATCTGTCGACGAACAACTGACTTCTTGTCGACGAATAGGTTTACAAGATGTGAATTCCCAACCTAATTTTGCGAACACAAATAAAATACCATGAAAAAATACCTAACTATTGCCCTACTATCAGTAGCCTTGTTTAATTGTAAAAAAGACGAGCATCTCGATCCTCACGATGACAACGAGCTAATCACTCGCGTAGATCTTGTTTTCACTGATTCCGCAAATAAATCCACTACTTTTTCTTTCCAAGACAAAGACGGTGATTCGCGAACAAGTCCAGAGAAATTTGATAAAATTATCTTAGCGAAAGGCAAAGACTATACCTTAAAAATCGAGGTGTATGACGACACAAAAACACCGGCGGCTCTAATTTCTGAGGAGATTGCGGTAGAGTCAGACGTGCACCTTTTCGTATTCAAATCAAATCCGACAGGTTTGTTGACAACTACCTTAACTGATAAGGATAAGAATGGCTTGCCTGTAGGACTTTCGTCTACGGTAAAAACGGCTGCCACAGCCGGCAAAGGCACGTATCAAGTCCTCTTGAAACACCAACCCGTACTCAATGGGGTGAAAGTGAAGACAGGACGAGAAGAAGGCGGCAGTACGGATATTGACTTGAGCTTCGAGGTAGAAGTGCAGTAGATATAGAAAGCTATTATAAATAACGTTTATGATAGCTATTACAAAGTTTAAATTTTATTAATCAAACTCAGTAGGTAGTTTTGACATGCAAACAGATGTAACTGATTGGAATTCGAAAATTTCTGTTGGTTTAATTAATGAAAACGAATACAATAAAGCCAGGTAATTTTTACCTGGCTTTATTTAGTTAAAGAAGCTCTGTTTGATTCTTTCGTTGTTTTCTAAAACAAAAGTCATGAAGGCTTTTGCTACAGGTGAAGGCTTTTTTTCTTTATGCCAAATCAACTTCCAATCGGTCGTGATTGGCAGCCCTTGTCGAGGGATTACCTCTAAAAGACCTTGCTTAATTTCTCTTTTTATACCGATCAAGGGCATGATGGAATAGCCTAAACCAGCCATTACAGCCTGTTTAACAGCCTCATTCGACATTAACTCTATTCTTTTCAAGCTATTAACACCTTGTTTTTTTAGATAGCTCTCCATAATTTTTCTCGTTCCCGACCCTAACTCTCTGAAAATAAGGGGCAGCTCATGCTTAAAAGTACTGTAATCAAACGACGGGTTCATCGCAGCGGTTTCTGGATTTCCCACGAGGACGAGCTCGTTTTTTAGAATGTCGATAAAATCGAATTGTTGACTCTCTAGCTGATCGGAAACCAGGCTAAAGTCGACTTCATTATGCTCTAAACTTTCAATTACTTTTCCCCGATTGGTCACATCAATACTAATTTCGACGCCGGGATTCGCTTTCAGAAAATCCGATAAATAATAGGGTAGCACATATTTGCCTGTGGAGACAATAGAAACTTTTAGTCGTCCGATTAATTGATCTTTGAAGGCCATCGTTTTGTAATTGATGGCATATACTTGCTCTAATATTCCCTCCGCAGACACAGCAATTTCTTTCCCAAAATCCGTCACATAAATCTTCTTCCCGATAATCTCCAATAAGGGAATTTCAAACTGAGCTTGAAAATTCTTGATTTGAATGGAGACCGCAGGTTGCGTTAAATTCAACTCTTCGGCCGCTTTTGTAATGCTCGCCGTTTGCACGACTTTGACAAAAATCTGTAGCTGATTTAGGGTATAGTTCATAATAATTCATTATGGATTTCATTATAAACTTAAATAAAAATTATTAATGTCTTCTTATTTATTTTGTAATAATATAAAATAAGCATGCACCGTAGTCTAAAATTTTTTCTCATTACTGGTCATTTCTTAGTCTTGACCGCCCTTCTATTTTGGGTGTTTCAGGGGGTAAATCCGATACAGGAAAAAGGACTTGTTGCGCTCTTAATTTTTATCACTTTAAATCTTATTCGTCTTTTACAACAAGAGGATAAAACCGACTCGAATGATCAATTTTGAACTATTATCCTTTAATCTAACGAACCCGACCTTATTGTTTTTTATTCTAGGGGTTTTTGCCAAATACGTAAAAAGTGATTTAGAAATTCCGGCGGCTACGAAGAGTTTTATTTCCCTGTATTTATTGTTTGCCATCGGGTTTAACGGAGGGAGTGAATTAGCCGTTACCGGGATAACAACCGAGGTGATAACTAGCCTAGTGCTAGGCATGTTGCTAGCGTTGATTATTCCCATCTATTCCTTTTTTATACTTCGCATCAAGTTAAATTCCTCCGATGCAGGCGCGATTGCCGCCTCTTATGGCTCAGTTAGTGCGGTAACGTTCGTTTCTGCGGTCGCTTTTTTAGAAATGAATCAGCTGAAGATGGGCGGTGAAATGGTGGCGGTAATGGCATCGATGGAATTTCCTGCCATCATTATGGGGGTTATTTTAATCAATCTTTTTCCAGACAAAACGGAGGAGAAAAAGCGGGGTTCCATTGATTGGAAATTAGCGATGAAGCACTCTTTGACGAATGGGAGTGTGTTAATGATTTTTGGTAGTTTGTTAATTGGTTTCGTTTCGGACACCTCCCAATCAATCGGGATCAAACATTTCACGACGGATATTTTCAAAGGCTTTCTGGCCATCTTCTTGCTAGACATGGGGATGCTGGCTGCCAGCCGATTTAAGGCGTTTAAACAGCAAGGCCCTTTCCTGATTTTTTTCGCGCTTCTTGTTCCTCTCTTCAATGGTTCTGCCGTGGCTTGGCTTACCCAATTCATTATTCAGGACGAAGCTAATCGATTGATTTTTGCTGTTCTAGCCGCTAGCGCCTCGTATATAGCCGTACCTGCCGCGATGCGTTTAGTCGCACCCAAGGCGGATCCGGGAATCTATATCCCCATGGCATTAGGGGTGACTTTTCCCTTAAATATTACGATCGGACTACCGCTCTATTTTCAATTAATTCATGGGTAATCAGGCGTTTTTTGAGGGTAGGGAAATTCGCATTGCGACCATGCATGGCAAGGAAAAAGTGATAGGCCCTGCCTTGGAAGACGCATTCAAGATGAAGTATTCAGTCGCGGCTTTCGATACGGATTTATTAGGGACATTTTCAGGTGAGGTAGAGCGCCTTTTGAGTCCGTTGGAGGCGGCAAGAGAAAAATGCCGCTTAGCCTTAGAGAGGAATGATGCGGAGTTAGCGATTGCTTCTGAGGGGTCTTTTGGAACTCATCCTACTTTATATTTCATGCCATCCGATGAGGAAATTTTACTTTTAGTTGATCGAAAAAATGACTTGGAAATTGCAGTCAAGCATACCAGTCTCCAAACGAATTATGGGTATTATTCCACGGAATCAGAAGAACCTGTAGCGGATTTTTTAAAGCGCGTGAAGTTTCCTTCTCATGCGCTGATCGCGAAAACAGCCGATTTTATAGCAAAGGGAATTCAATCCAGGGAGCAGCTAGATCGAGCCATAAAGGCGTGTATTTCTCTGAATGGACAATTCGAACTGATGACGGATATGCGCGCCATGTACAATCCATCGCGGATGAGTGTTATTCAGGAGGCAACGGATAAGTTAATCCAAAAGATGCAAAGCCAATGCCCCGGATGTAGCAGACCGGGTTTTAGGATAACGGATGCGCTAAAGGGTTTGCTCTGCTCGACCTGCTCGATGCCCACACGTTCAGTCAAAACAGTCATCTATTCCTGTGAAGGCTGTCATTACACGGAAAAAGCAGATTTCCCAGAAGGGAAAACGGAAGAGGACCCCATGTTTTGTGACTTTTGTAACCCCTAAGTAAAAGATGATTACGACTGATTTAAATTTAATAAAACAACATTTAGAACAAGGCGATGTCGTCGGAATTCCGACCGAAACGGTCTATGGTTTAGCCGCTAATATTTTTAATGAGCAGGCTATCTCGACCATTTTTTCGACGAAGAAAAGACCCCAGACGAATCCGCTCATTGTGCATGTACATTCCTTAGAAAAAGCAAAAGAAGTGGCGGCGCATTTTCCGCCCAAAGCGGAGCAATTGGCGGCACATTTTTGGCCTGGCCCCTTGACCTTAATTTTACCTAAAAGCCCACTCATTTCCGATAGCATTACCGCGCATCAACCCACGGTGGCTATCAGAATACCTAACCACCCTATAACCCTACAATTATTACAAACGCTAGACTTTCCCATCGCGGCACCTAGTGCAAATCCGTATAACCGAATTAGCCCTACGCGTTCCGCTCATGTGGAAGAATATTTCCCTGAAATTGCCATTTTAGAAGGGGGAAATTGCGAGGCGGGAGTAGAATCCACCATCCTCTCGTTCGAAGGGGATGAGGTGGTTTTATTGCGACACGGAGCTATTTCGATCGAAGCGATTCAGCAAAAAGTAGGCCGTATTTTAGACCGCACTTCGGGCACAGATCACCAAGCACCAGGCCGATCAAAAAAGCATTATTCCCCTTTATGCGAATTAATCATCAGCTATGAACCACTCTTTATGTTGAGTGCAGTGCAGCAAAAGAAGGTCGGAATTTTATGGTTTAAAGAAGTAAAAATTGCCAGCCCTAAAGTGTTCAAAAATGTCGTTTTGTCCCCCTCGGGGACCTATGAGGAAGCGGCAGCTAACATGTACGACGCCTTACATAGGTTAGAAAAAGAAGGCGTTGATTTAATTATTGTAGAACGCCTGCCAAACGAAGGTTTGGGAAGAACGGTGAATGATCGATTTGAAAGAGCTTCAGCTAAATGAAAAAGTTATTACTTGTAAATGCTAAAATTGTTAATGAGGGAACCTCGTTCGCTTCAGATGTTTTGATTCACCAAGGCCGAATTGAAAAAATTGGCCCACAGATTTCTTCATCCAATGCGGACATTATCGACCTAAATGGGAATTACCTGATCCCAGGAATGATCGATGATCAGGTACACTTTAGGGATCCGGGATTGACCTACAAGGGAGATATTTCCTCTGAATCAAAAGCGGCCATCGCGGGCGGTGTGACCTCCATTATGGACATGCCGAATACCGTTCCGAACACCTTAAGCAGAGAATTATTAGAACAGAAATACCAATCCGCCGCCTTGCATTCAAGCGCAAACTATTCGTTCTTCATGGGAGTGACCGCCGCTAATTTAGAGGAGGCATTACGGGTGGATAACGAAACGGTTTGTGGAATCACGGATGATGGATTGTACTTTAATGAGCAGGAAATTTTAGCGAATAATCCGGAATATTTGGAAAAATTATTTTCCCGTGCAGAGACCTTAGTGGCCTTACACAGCGAGGATGAATCCATAATTCATCGAAATTATGCGCATTATTTTCATAAAACAGACGGTAAAATTCCGTTGTCCTATCATGCCAAAATCAGAAACGCAGAGGCCTGCGTAACCGCCACCAAACGTGTGCTAGCTATTCAATCGAAATACCATAACCGCCTGCATTTTTTTCACATTTCAACTGGAGCAGAAGCGCAGCTATTTTCCGCCTCCCCATCTATCAGAGAAAAGCGAGTGACAGCAGAAGCGTGTATCCATCACCTGTGGTTTAATGAGTCAGATTATGAGAAGCGAGGAGGTTACATCAAATGGAATCCGTCTATAAAATCCGAGGAGGATAGACGTCAGTTAATCGAGGCATTAAAAGAAGGACGTCTGGATATTATTGCCTCAGACCACGCTCCGCACAGCAAAGAAGAGAAACTAGGAACTTATGATGAAGTAAAATCAGGCGCACCCATCGTGCAACATACCTTGCCACTTCTATTTAAATTAGCCTCTCGTGGTGAGCTGTCGGTGGAACAAATCGTCGAGAAAACCAGTCATCACGTGGCCGAGATTTACCGCCTAAAAGAAAGGGGATATATCAGGGAAGGATACTTTGCAGACCTCGTCGAAGTTGCTCCACATTCGCCTTTTGAGGTAACGGAAAACTCCCTGTTATACAAGTGCGGATGGGCGCCAGTCGTGGGGGAAAAACTAAGTGCAAAAGTGAAGCGCACGTTTGTGAACGGGAATCTACTTTACCAGGATGGAGAATTTGTTTCAGATGCCAAAGGGGCTCGTCTTCTATTCGAGAAAATTCGGTAAATAACCACTTATCCTTTTTTCAAGGAAGGAATAGCTGGATTTTAGTAGTTTTGTACCATGCTAAAAACCATCTCCCTCAGCGTCCTGCTTTTGTTTAGTTTTGTGGCCATCGGCCAAACCCGAGTTCAAATTCAAGGTAAATTAGTTGACACCAGTGGGCATCCCTTGTCGCAAGCGACAGTGATGTTGTTATTGCCGAAGGATTCTTCTTTGGTTAATTTTGGGCGAGCGAATGAACAAGGAGCCTTTGTATTTAAAAATGTCAAACGCCAACTCTATCTATTAAAAGCATCCTATGTAAGTTATGTGCCCTTGCAGGTGGATGTGAATCCAGCACAGGACGAGTCTTTAGATTTAGGTGCTCTGACGATGAAGCCGATTTCCAAAGAATTATTTGAAGTAGTCGTCAGGACCGCTAAAGCGCCATTGAGCATTCGAGGGGACACAATTGAATACAATGCGGGTTCGTTTAAAGTACCACCCGGGGCTACCGTAGAGGACTTGTTGAGAAAGCTTCCTGGGATGGAGATTGAAGCGGATGGAAGTATTCGAGCGCAAGGTCAAACCGTGAAAAAAGTGACGGTTGATGGGCGTAGTTTTTTTGGGTCAGACCCCAAATTAGCGACCAAAAATTTAGCCGCAGATGCCATTCAAAAGGTCCAAGTTTTCAACGGTAAAACGGAAGCGGCAAAGGTGACTGGCATTGACGATGGGAAGAAAGAAAAGACGATTAATTTAGAATTAAAGGAAAGCCATAAGAAGGGCGGTTTTGGCAAAATAACGGCAGGAATTGCGACGGAGGGAAGAAATGAAGTAAAAGGGAATTACAATAAATTCGACGCAAAAAACCAGGTGTCAGTTATTGGTTTAGCGAATAACACGAATCAGTCTGGGATGTCTTTTGATGATTACCAAGACTTTAGAGGCAGTCAAGCGTTCTCTTGGGGGGACGAGGCTGATTTCGGCTTCTCTGGTAATAATCGCTACATCACCTTTGATGATGGGGACGATCAATTAAGTATTCCAATTGGTGGTAGGCGGGATGGTTTTTCGAAGAATTATTCTGGGGGAGCTAATTATAATTATGACACCAAAAAAACGAAGTTCAGTTCGAATTATTACTTCAATCAATCCGAGCGTTTGATTGATAAAATAGCCACTACACAGCGCTTTTTTCAGGATAAAACACAAAACTCTGCAGATACTACTAGCCAACTTTCGTTCTCTGCGAACCACCGAATGAGCTTGCGCTATGAGAAAACGTTAGATACGTTGAATACATTGATATTGATTGGCAATGGTAAAATGTCATTTGGGAATTCGACACAGACCAGTCAAATTTTCCAGCAATTACTTGTTCAAAATAATCTCTACCCACGGAACACGAAACTTACAAACGCAAGTGATCAGCAGTCTTTTACATCTCAAAATACCGCTATCTTCCGTCATAAATTTGCGAAAAAAGGCCGTAGTTTTTCTGCCAGTGCTGGATATAATTACGCGAATTCAGATGGAGCATCTACGCAGAAATCCCTGAATAAATTCCTTAGCGCAACTACACTACGGGACTCAATTCAAGCCATTGATCAATTAACAAACAACTTTTCCACGAAGACGCAGGTAAAGTCAAGTCTCTTTTTTGTGGAGCCATTATCGAAGGTATTCTATTGGGAATCATTTTTTAATACGAGTTTCCAAAATAACCGAGTAAATCGGGATCTTTCCGATCGCAGTTCAGTGGGGATGCAAACTAGAAATGATAGTTTAAGTCGCTTTTACGATAACAACTTAACCTATAATCGGTTAGGATCAAGTGTTCGGTATTCAAAAGATGGAGTAAATGTAACGGTGGGTTTAGCGGCTCAACACTTTAATTTAACAGGGGATTTCAGAAAGGCGGCTGGAGCTACGAATTTGGCTACGATTGACTTAAATTACTTGGCATGGATTCCTAAAGTTGGAATTGATTTAGAATTAAAGAATAACCGTTATCTGTTTTTTTCTTATGATAAAAGTGTGCAGGAGCCATCTATTCGAGATTTACAGCCTATTGTTGATAATAGCAATCCTTTGTTCTTGCGGGTAGGAAATCCGAATTTATTACCCAGCTTGAATCACTCCCTAAGCACGGGATTTAATCTATTTGATGCGGCGAATTTTTTGAACTTCTATTCGAATCTCTCCTATAATTACAATGTTAATCAGGTGGTTTACAATCAGAGTATTAATGCGAATGGAATTGTCTTAACCAAGCCAATGAATATTTCAGGTGGAGAAAGTTATGTGGGCTACTTTGGATTCGGCTTTCCTTTGAAAAAAACGGTCAGTACTTTGAACATTAACGCAGACTTTAACTCGGCGAAAAACCCATTATTTTTAAATGATGTGTTATCGAAAACGAATACGAATTCAGGAAGTATTTCGTCTCGTCTTTCTTTTACGCCCAATGACCGAATTACCTTTTATTTGAATGCGCAGTTTGGCCTGATTAATTCAAACTATGAAAAATCCGCCTTGCCTGAGCAGACGATTTATAACAATCAATATGGTTCGGAATTGAATGTGAATTTCGGGAAGAACACCTTCTTCTCTTATAATTTAGATTACAAGGTGTATGAAAATAAGACGCGTGGATTATACCAAGAGATGCCTATATTGAACGTTTCTGTCTTTAAGTACCTGGGAAAAACTCAGAAATCGGAAATTCGTTTAACGGTTTATGACGTGTTTAAAAAGAACCTGGGAGTGAATCAAAACGCTTTTCAAAACTTCGTGAGCTTCGAAAAAACCCAAACGCTATCGCAGTATGTCATGTTGAGTTATACCTACAACATGCGAGGATTGAGCTCGCCGATTCGTAAAAATTAGACTATGAAAAAATCCGCTATTCTATTGTTGTTGATTTCCTTTTCGGCCTTCTGCCAAGAGGGGAAAACAGAAGGTTTTGTGCAGTATGAACGCACGACTTTTTGGGTGAATATTATGTCCCGATTGACCTATTTAAGTGCAGAAGAAAAAGACCGGATTAAGTTGACTTGGGGAAGTGCCGATGAAGGATGGAAACAAAAAATGACTTTGGCTTTTAATGAGAGCCAAAGCCTCTACGCCTACGGAGAAGACAATGCGGAACAAGGC
>JBJOIV010000029.1:0-21616 GCA_046046955.1 Bacteroidota bacterium
TGACCTTTTTACCTTCGTACATATTTTTTCTAAGCTATTTTTGCGACCTTTGTGCGGCCAAAGTGTAAAATTAAATATTTATGAGCGAAACGCTATTTTTTCTTCTTTTTTCAGTGGGTGTGATGGCTGTCATGTTAATCGACCTAGGCATCTTTAAAAAGGATACCAGTGAAGAAGTAACTTTCAAGGAAGCGGGTTTTTGGACCGGAATGTGGGTTTTATTAGCGATCATTTTTTATATTTTCCTAGGCTATAATGGCGCGATGGTGCATGGGATTACCGATATGCAAAGCCTAAAAGCGGTACAGCAAGCCTACGCCTCTCACATCGATTTAGGGAATGGACCTTATTTCGAGGCTTTGGCCGCTTTTCAAAACAACATGTCCTTGGAGTTTATCACCGGCTATTTGGTGGAATATTCCTTGTCTGCAGATAACGTATTCGTCTTTATTTTGATCTTTAACTCGTTCGGCGTTCAAAAGCGCTATTACAAGAAAATTCTTGTTTGGGGAATCTTAGGAGCAATTATTTTACGTTTGGTATTCATTTTCTTAGGTGCTGCCCTTTTGCAGAAGTTTGATTGGATTATCTATGTGTTTGGGACCTTCTTAGTCTATACTGGAGTGAAGATTTTGTTCTCGAAACACGAGGAGGAGGAGATTGATACGGCGAATCATCCCGTAGTTCGTTTGTTATCTCGTTTTTTCAATGTATACAGAAGAAATGTGATTGGTCACTTCTTCGTTCGCATGAAAAACACGGGCAAATTGTTCATTACACCCATTTTCGTGGTAGTGGTAGTGATTGCGTTTACCGATATTTTATTCGCGGTGGATTCAATTCCTGCGATCTTCTCTATTTCGAAAGACCCCTACATCGTTTTCTTCTCGAACGTTTTCGCTGTCATGGGCTTGCGTTCCTTGTTCTTTTTCTTGTCTAGTTTGATGGGCTTATTCCGCTTCTTACCGATGGGTTTAGGCGTCTTATTGAGCTTTGTGGGTGGAAAAATGTTAGCTCACTCGAAGTTAGAGGAATGGGGATTTGGGACACTTTCTTCGCTAGGCGTCATCATTGGAATCTTGACGATTAGTATCTTATTAAGCGTCGCATTTCCAGAGAAGAAAAAGGCTTAATGCCACTCATTCACCATCTTTCGGTATTGTAACGGGGGCGTATTCATCCAGGCTTTGAACTGCTTATTGAAGTGGGAGATATTGCCAAAACCGCTCTCAAAACACACTTCTATCATCGGTTTATTCGTCGTGCGCAACAGCGTGCAGGCGTGCTTTACCCTGAATTCGGTGACTAATTCCACGAAGGTCTTATTAGTTACCTTTTTGAAATAACGGCAGAAAGCCGTCTCTGTCATATTAGCTAAATGAGCCACCTCGTCTAAATGCACTTCCTGAGTATAGTTCGCAATCACGTAGGCATAGACTCGATTAATGCGCTCTAAATCGCCCTCAGCGATCGCATAGTTGCCTTCCGTCGTATCGATAGGCTGTACATCCGCCGTGGAAATTCCGATCGTGTGAAGAATTTGCAAGAAAGCGAGTAAACGGGGAAATGGGGGCATATCCACTAAGGCCAGCATATCCCTTGCGATTTTATCCTGAGTAGGTCCAACGATGGAAAATCCAGTTTTTGCCTTTTCAAATAAGTTTTTCAAACCCGCGCAGGCCTCGTTGGAAAGGAAATCTTCGCCTAGAAAGTCGCGTCGAAAGTGGATCACGAGTGCTTGTGCGCCATCCGCGGCAGGCTCTTCTGTCAACCAGTCCTTGCGGTGGTTTTGCCAGCAGTGCGGGAGGTTTTCGCCCAATAAAACTAAGTCGCCCGGTCTGAAATCACTGATCTGATTTCCAATGAAACGCTTGCCCTCGCCAGCGATGATCAAGGTCAACTCAAGCTCAGGATGGAAATGGTACGGAGCATCAAAACGCGCCTGTTTCACATGCTTAATTTGAAATCCAGAAGAAAGGTGTTCGCGTTGCGCTTTCATTTAATTTTAGCCTTTTGGGGTGCTTTGAATCGTGGAAGGGTAAAATTGCATCTTTTTTGGCCAAAATAAAGGTAGACTGCCGAAATATTTTCACAAATCTTTGCAAGAAAAACGATGCTTTCCCAACCCTTACCCGTTTCACCTGAGCATAAAGCCTATTTCGCTGAAAATGGCCACGTGTACATTCCATCGCTGATCTCTGCGGAAGAATTGCAACCCTACCGCCAGGCCATCTTGGATTGGGCGGATGATTTTAGAGCGCAACAAAAACCGATGGCAGAGCGAGATACTTACGGGAAAGCATTTTTGCAGATGATGAATTTGTGGGAATCATCGGAGACGGTGAAGGAATTCACACTCGCGAATCGATTCGCTTCGGTCGCTGCCCAGTTATTAGGTGTTAAAAATGTGCGTCTGTACCACGATCAGGCACTTTTCAAAGAGCCAGGCGGAGGCCATACGCCTTGGCACCAAGATCAATATTACTGGCCCATCGATACGCCTAAAACGGTGACGATGTGGATGCCTTTGGTAGACATAGAGGAAGGAATGGGGATGCTCACGTTTGCTTCGAAATCTTCCGGCGCAGACCTGCCCAAGCTAGAAATTTCGGATGAATCGGAGGCTTTAATCGGAGAATATGTGGCAAAACAGGGTTATGAAATCGTCGCCCAAAAATCAATGAAAGCCGGTGACGCCACCTTTCATTTAGGCTGGACGCTCCACAATGCGCCCGGAAATGAATCTTCGAAAATGCGGGAGGTAATGACTATTATTTATTTGGATGCGGAGGCGCGTGTGATGGAACCGCAAAATCCGAACCAGGAGGCAGACCGCCAGCGTTGGCTGCAAGGTTTAGCGCCCGGTTCGCTAGCTGCGTCTGCCTTAAATCCCCTTATCGGAGATTAGGACAGTCACAGGCATTTTTCTTAAATAAGGACCATTTCTTCTTGTAGGGTTTTGCTTGGTAGCGGCGACTCGCACAAGAGCCAGCTAACATACCTACACATAAGAGCAAAACGATATAGCGCATTATTTTAATCGAGCTTTGAAGTAATTAATCGCCATTCCCCAAGCCTCTTCGGTCGCGGCTTTGTCAAAATTAGGGTTAGATGGATTCGCAAAAGCGTGTTCCGCATCGAAGATCTTTGTTTGAATTCCTTTGCCAGCCGTTTTCATATTGGCTTCAAATTCCTTCACGACCGTCGGGTTGATAAATTGCTCTTTACCCGCAAAAAGGCCTAACACATCCGTCTGTAATAATTTCAATTGCTCCACATCCTTCACCGGCATACCATAATACATCACACAAGCTGCTGCTTGTTTTCCAGCTAAAATGGATGCTTTCAAGGATAAAGATCCGCCAAAACACCAGCCCACCGTCGCAATCTTCGCTTTCGGACCTACGTAGGCGATGGCGCCTCTGATGATGGCTTCTAAACGGGCTGGATTTGCACCGCCCATATATTTCGCTGCCTCTTCACGCGTAGTGGCTACCTTTCCATCGTACATATCGATCGCTAATACGTTGACATTACCTAAAGTGCTGTAGAAATGTTCTGCTTCTCTTTTGATGTGGTCGTTTAGGCCCCACCATTCTTGGAAAACGAATAAGGTAATATCTGTAGGCTTATCTGCTGGTATGTAGAATCCTTTGGCCATCTGATCATCCGGCGTCTTGAATTCGACCATCACGCCTCCGGCTTTACTCACATGGTGGTAAGCTTTCGGTAGGGCATGGGATTTAATAAAGGCTTTATTAGAGGCTAAAAGCTGCATGCCATCCTTCTTCACGAAGCAACAAGAGGCTTGAGAAAAGGCAAAGAAAGAGGCGAATACGAGCGCCAACGTTGCGATATATTTTTTCATAGCTTGATTTGATAAATTTTTTCTTAAATGTAGCCGAAAATTTCTGTTTTGCCCTAACTTTGTCCCAAACCTATTTATTTTTAACATGAAAAATACCTCGTTCGGAATCTTCCGAATCACACTCATTATCGCCTTAGTGGTTTCGACGCTTTCTGTTTTCGCGCAGGCAGCTAATCCATTAGCCGGCAAGAAAATCTTGGTTTTCTCTTCTACAAAAGGCTTCCGCCACTCTTCCATCAAACCTGGCCAAATCGCCTTGTTCAAGATGGCTAAGGAAAAAGGATTTGCCGTAGATACAACGGAAAATGCGACCAATTTCACAGAGAAAAATTTAAAACAGTACCGCATCGTGGTGTTCTTAAACACGACGGGTAATGTTTTAAATGACGTGCAACAAATCGCTTTTGAGCGGTATATCCAAGCGGGCGGTGCCTACATGGGTATTCACGCAGCGACGGATACGGAATACGATTGGAACTGGTACACAAAATTAGCGGGTGGCCAATTCGCTTCTCACCCAGGTCGTCCGAACGTGCAGAAAGGTAAGTTCACCGCGGTAGATCGCACCCACATTTCGACGGCACACATGCCAGAAACTTTCGACCGCACAGATGAATTCTACGATACAAAGAACTTTAACAAAGACGTTCACGTATTATTGACATTAGACGAGAAATCGTATACAGATGGCAAAATGGGGGATTTCCACCCAATGGCTTGGTACCACGAATACGATGGTGGCCGCGCGTTCTATACGAACTGGGGACATACACACGAGTCATTTGAAGAGCCTATCGTGGTTCAACACATTTGGGGTGGATTGCAATGGTTAGCTTCAGGTCGTCCACAAGATTACACGAAAAAATTACGTTCAGAATTGCCTCCAGAGGAGAATCGTTTCACGAAAATCACTTTAGATCGCAATTTAGATGAGCCGACAGAATTAGCGGTGACGGATGCAGGAAAAGTGTTTTTTGGTGAGCGCAAAGGTAAATTGAAGATGTACGATCCGAAGAAAGGCAAGACGAAAGTCGTAGCTGATTTGGATGTATTCTCTAAATTTGAATACGGTTTAATGGGGGTGAATATCGACCCAGAGTACAATAAGAATCACTGGATTTATTTGTTCTATTCTCCTCAAACAGGGAAAGCAGACACCGCTCAGCACCTATCTCGTTTTACGTATGATGACGTGAAAGATACCTTGATCATGAGTTCTGAGAAAGTACTTTTACGTGTTCCTGTGAAGCGTGACGGATGTTGCCACACAGGTGGATCGATTGCTTGGGATAAATCGGGTAACTTGTTTTTATCAACAGGTGATGACACGAATCCATTTGACTCGAATGGTTATGGTCCTATGGATAACCGTCCAGGCCGTTCAGGTTGGGATGCGCGTGCAACGTCATCGAACACGAATGATTTAAGAGGTAAGATTTTACGTATCAAACCTACTCCGGAAGGTGGTTACACGATTCCAGAGGGTAATTTATACCCAGCTGGAATTTACCATGCGAAACCTGAGATTTATGTGATGGGTAACCGTAACCCCTACCGTATTTCGGTGGATAAGCGTACAGGGTTCTTGTACTGGGGTGAAGTAGGTCCAGATGCGGGGGAAGATTCGAAGAAATATGGTCCTCGTGGTCATGACGAAGTGAATCAAGCACGTCAGGCGGGTTATTTTGGCTGGCCGCTATTCGTTGCGGATAACCGTCCATATAACCAACGTGATTTTGCAAAAGACAGCACTTGGGCTACGTATAATCCCAAAGCGCCTATCAACAACTCCCCGCATAACACGGGTTTTGCTCACTTACCAGCCGCTCAAAAAGCGTTTATCTACTATCCGTATGTAGATTCACCTGAGTTCGGTCCAGTAATCTCTAAAGGTTCTCGTAATGCGATGGCTGGGCCAATCTATTACCGTGAAGATTTTCCTGCTACTTCTAAGACGAAATTTCCAGCGTATTACGATGGTAAATTCTTTGCTTATGATTGGTCGCGTGATATGATCTACACCGTCACGATGAATGCAAAAGGCGACTTCGTTCAAATGGAGCGTTTCTTGCCTAACACGACGTTCTCTCATCCAATGGATTTAGAGTTTGACAAAAATGGTACGATGTATGGTTTAGAGTACGGTCCTAACTGGTTTGCAGCGAGTGAGGAAGCGTCTCTTTATAAGATTGAATACAATGCGGGTAACCGTACGCCGAAAGTAAAAGTGGCGGTTGATAAGGCGGTAGGTGCTTTGCCTTTAAAAGCGAAGTTCTCTTCTGAAGGTACAGTAGACTTTGATGGTGATGCCATTAAGTATGCTTGGAACTTCGGTGATGGAGGAACGAGCACAGCGGCGAATCCCGTACACGTATTCGCTAAAGCAGGTGTTTATAACGTTAAACTTACGGTGAAAGACGCAGCCGGAAATTCCAATTCAGAGGTGATCAAAATCACTGCAGGTAACGAGGTTCCAAGTGTAGACGTGGCGATCGAAGGAAATAAATCATTCTACTGGAATGATAAGCCGGTTACTTACAAAGTGTCGGTTCAAGATAAAGAAGATGGTAGCTTAGCCAATAAGAAGATTGCAGAAGACGATGTGATTATGCAGATCGATTATTTAGAGGGCTTTGACAAAACAGTCATTGCACAAGGTCACCAAGCGAACACTTCTTTCTCTGCTGGAAAGCGTTTGATCGATTTATCTGATTGCAAGACTTGTCACGCAATTGATAAGAAGTCGGTAGGACCTTCTTACACAGACGTTAGTAAGAAATACCGTGCAAGCTCACAAAACATAGATGAGTTATCGAAGAAGATCATTTCCGGTGGTGGTGGTGTTTGGGGAGAGAACGCGATGGCGGCTCACCCACAGGTTTCCATTGCTGATGCACGTGAGATGGTGAAATACATCTTAGGTTTAGCTGACAAGAAGAAGGCTTCTAAGCCAGTGGCAGGACAATACGTTCCACAAGACAAAGGCAAGCCAGGTACTTATATCTTCCGCGCGATGTACACCGATAAGGGTGCTGGTAAGATTGCACCGGTGACTGGTTCGAAAGTGGTAACCTTACGTGATGCGAAGATTCCAGCAGTAGCTGCTGATGCAAGTGCTAAAACGATGAAGTTTAAAGTAGACGGAATCGGCGAAATCTTAGTTTCGACAGGTCCTGGTGGCTATGCGCGTTACGATGCCATCGACTTAACAGGCATTAAGAACTTATCGGTGATGGCTACGTATATGGCAGGTCAAACAGTAGGCGGTCAATTAGAGCTTAGAACAGGTAGCGTAACAGGTCCATTGTTAGGATCTGTAGAAGTAAATGCAACCAAGGCTTATAACTTCCCTCTCAATGTTTCTGGTGTTCATGATGTCTACTTAGTATTCGTGAATGACAAGGTGAAAGAAGGAGCATTATACGCGCTGATGAACTTGAACTTCCAGAACTAGGATTTTGTACTGATACGAAAAAAGCCCCGAGAGATCGGGGCTTTTTTTATGCGGTAAGTGGTAGGATAGAATTTCAATGTTTTTATCTATTCCTTATATAATAAACCGATTCCTAAGGGTGGGGTTAAATATAAATTCTTAAGTTTTGCCCAAGGATCTCTGAAAGAATTGATTAATTAATAAAGAACTTCTGGTGGCGGAACTAATCCTTTTCTAATGGCTTCATCGTAACTGCTACCATCAATAAAAGTTAGTTTTTTGTTTATCCCTTTCACTTTGTCAAGTGTTGACCAAATCATAATCTTAAAATGACTTATTTGAGCCTCTAACCTGACTAGTTCATTACTAAAATTATGATCATAGCATCCATATTTATATCCTTTTGAGAGATATTCGAATAGATACCAATGCTCTTTTTGGCGATTATTTTTTGTTGGTTTTATATACTTCCCAGAAGTCTTATTGATATTATATAAAATACTCTCATGTGTTGAATCCACCAAAGTGCCGAAATATTCTATATCTTTTTTGTTAATCTTCCCTTGGGAATCAACTTTAAAAAGGTAAAGACCAATATCGGAACGACATGATGTATTTTGAGAAGAAAGATAAACTCCTGTGGTTAAATCATTAATCAGTAATTGTCTTGAACTATCTTCGGTTAGTTTAATGCTTGAATTACCTTTGTAGGAAAAGACCCCACCTAATTTGGTTTTACTATATTGCCCAAAAACAAACAATGGCAAAACTAGAAATGACGAAAGAATAATTAGATTTTTCAAATTAATTTTTGCGGTATGTTCCATTTATTTATCCATTCTGACATCTCCTAATTATTTAATTTGCATTTTTCCATAAAATAATTATTTCTATTCAATATATTCATTTACTTGAAAAATTGAAGAGGACCTCCTGGGGAAGGACAAATACACATTTGTTAAATTTGATCCCAAATACCCTCTAACTTGGGCGAATTGGTGTTCTAATGTTAAAAAAATCTCACTGCCGAGGTTTTTGTTTTTCTGGAACGGATTGCCTGTAAAAAGTGGTAAAATAACGTATTGCTCTTTCTCTGTAGAATCAGAAAAATTCCAATATACTTCAGAATTTTTTATCGCAATGTTTACTTCATCCACTAAAGATTTATCCAATTTCCCCCAGTTTTTTATCTCAGTTATTCCGCTTTTGGAGTTTATTTTAAAAACAAAAAGAGTTATGGTTGCCTTTGATTTTTTGTCGAAAGTAAGTTTTTCTCCAACATATTCTGAAAACGTATTTCTAGGTTCAATCGGATCTTTGAAAGAGAGAATATCTTTAGCTATTTTTTGCCCAAAAGTACTGAATGAAATAAGTAGTATTATAACTAATTTCTTAAGATTTTTAATTGCAATATGTGCCATATTGTTTGGTGTTTGAAGTATTTGAAAATTTAGAAATTGTATTGTCAACTTTTTCTCGGGTTAAATTAGAATCAATCGTTTTTAGAATTAATTCATAATTTGGGATTTTTGCTAAACCTGAAGCACATATAGATTTTGCTTCCTGTAAATTCATGCCATATGATTTTTCCAAAAATAGTGCCATTTCCCCAACAAATCCAGATGCAATTTTGATGTGATCTTGCATATTTGAATCATTCAAATAAACATGTAATATTTCATGAATTATTGTCTTTGCTATTAATTCTTTTGAAGCATTTTGTAAAGTAGCCATATTTAAACTTATATTTTTACCCACAGTTTTACCATATATTGTAGATGTATATAAGATACCATTAATTTTAAATGACTTAGGCTCTTCATGATAATTATTATCTATAGTAAAATCATATCCACTTCCTTTTTTTGAATCGTCGAATAGTTCTATAATACAAGCAATTTCACCCTTTAAATTATTGTTTGTTAATTCATATAGAACCTGATTAAAACAATCATTATTTAGGTTATTTATAATTTCTGGATAAGTATAAGAAGTAAAATTAATATTTGCCCCATCACCTCCTCCACCTGATCCTGATCCTCCTTCATAATATCCATAATAATTCAAATAAAGTGGTCTACCGACACCTCCACCTCCGCCTTGTTGGTATAAACTAGGAGCTGAAACTCTGACATCACCTAACATAATTCCAAATAGGTATTGGTAGATCATATCTATTTCCATTTCCAATAAATTCATTTCTTTATTGGAAGCAATTTTACCCTTTGAAATGGGTGTTTTACTTTTACGAATGAATCCTCCTGTAAGTGTTTTACCTTCAATTGAGTTAATAATAATCTCCATATCTGTATCATTCAAACGCTTGTAGGATTTAAACCATCCGTGTCTTTTACCCCCTAACTCAAATGTAATAAACTCTTTGAATCCAGAGGCTGTCTTTACAAATGCTGAATGACCTTTGATACTATCAGAAAATGTAATTGGGATAGCATTATCCCATTCAATTGATTTAGCTTGATTTAACTTATCGTTTTTCGTTGCCCATTCTTTTAATACCGAAGTGGTCTCAACAGAAGAAGGCCTTACTTCATCTAATGCAGCCTCCTTACTACACGAATTTAAAACTAACAGAAAGATAAAGCTGAGCAGAAGCTTGGGAAGACCTTCTTTGGCCCACTGCATAATTCGAAATTCATTTAAAGTGATCAGTAAATTGGGTACTCTGTTTTCCATAATACAAAATGTTTTTATCTCGATTTTAGCGAGGCCAAAATAGAAGATGGTGAGAATCATCCCGATGAAGGATGATCAAAACAAATTATGATGGGGGAGAACAGGATTAGCGGCAAGAAATGCGACTAATGCGAAGTGTAAAAGAGGTCTTTTGATTAGATCTCAAAAGGTCATGGGATAAATGTAGTCTTTTAAACCCAGAAAGCAAGTGTAAATAAAAAAAGCCCCGAGAGATCGGGGCTTTTTTTATGCTCTTTCAGATAACTCAAGCCATCTTAGCTCTTTCTCTTCCAGCTTATTCTTGATATCCTCGATGGCCTTCGCCCAATCGGTTAACAATTGAAAGTCCTCTGAACCTTGGTTGAGTTTTTCGACGAAAGAATCTTTTTCGATCTCTAAAGCCGCCATCTCTTTCTCTAATTCCTCGAACTCCTTTTGTTCCTTGAAGCTTAACTTTGGGCCTTTCGGTGCTGCGGGAGCCGCTGTCGATGGAGCTTTTACCGGGCTTTGTTTTGCTACAGGCTCGTCTTCTTTGTTTTCCAAAGCAATTCGGTAATCCGTATAGTTTCCATTAAAGAAGTTTACTTCTCCTTCACCCTCTACTAGGATTAATTGATCAACGAGGTTATCCATGAAATAACGGTCGTGGGAAACTAGTAATAGGCAGCCTTGGAATTCGCTTAGGAAGTCTTCTAGTAATTGTAAAGTATCTAAGTCCAAATCATTCGTAGGCTCATCCAGAATCAAGAAATTCGGATTCTTCACGAGTACGCGCATGAGTTGTAAACGTTTCTTCTCGCCACCTGACAGCTTTTCAACCGGTGTGTATTGCTGAGCAGTAGGGAAGAGGAATTTGC
The DNA here is from genome assembly GCA_046046955.1 of Bacteroidota bacterium. Classification (GTDB taxonomy): domain Bacteria; phylum Bacteroidota; class Bacteroidia; order Cytophagales; family Spirosomataceae; genus Aquirufa. The sequence continues at coordinate 10,853 of JBJOIV010000029.1, forward strand.
TCAAAAACTGGCTTGGGCTTAGTGATTCGTTCTTTCCATAAGGAATCACCTCCGCGATCTCCGTGATCGTGTCGATGACGCGTTGTTCCGGACGGAAATCGAACGGGATTTGGGTATAATAACCCACCACTAAGGTTTCGCCTGGATCGATGGTGCCGGAATCAGGTTGTTCTAATCCAGTCAAGAGTTGTAAGAACGTCGTTTTACCAGCACCGTTCTTGCCCACGATACCGATGCGGTCTTTCTTCTTGAACGTATACGTAAAGTCGTTGATGATCTTCTTGTCTCCCCAGGCCTTTTTCAGGTGGTTGATTTCGATGATTTTATTGCCCAAACGAGACATTTGGATGTTTAATTCCAGTTTGCTGTCGTCTAGCTTTTTGTTTGCTTTTTCTTCCGTTTCGTGGAAGGCGTCGATGCGGTATTGGGCTTTTGTGCCACGGGCTTTCGGTTGCTTGCGCATCCACTCGAGCTCCTTGCGGTATAAGTTCTTAGCCTTTGAAATACTGCTGGCTTCTGAGGCCTCGCGCTCGGCTTTTTTCTCTAAGAAGTAGGCGTAATTTCCTTCGTAGGTATAGATGGAGCCATCGGCTAATTCCATCATTTTATTGCATACCTTGTCTAGGAAATAACGGTCGTGGGATACGACTAATACCGTGACGTTAGGGCCTGACATGATTCCTTCGAGCCATTCGATGGTTTCGATGTCCAAATGGTTAGTCGGCTCATCCAGAATCATAATATCTGGACTCTCGATCAATAGTTTAGCGAGGGAGAGGCGTTTCTTTTGGCCCCCAGATAAAGTCGATACTTTTTGATCTCCGTCAGGAATGCCTAAACGGCTGATAATTTGTTTCGCTCTGGCTTCATAATCCCAGGCGTTATGCGCTTCCATTAAGGCAAAGGCATCTTCTAATTCTTTCGAATCGCCAGATAACATCGCTTTTTCGTAGGATTTGATGGCTACGGCGCTCGGTAAATCGTCCGAGAAAAGGTAATTAAGGACTTGTTCGTTTTCGGCGAAAATGGGGTTCTGCGGGAGATAACCTACGCGAATACCTTTGCGGATGGAGATTTTTCCTTCGTCTGGGGTTTGCATACCCATGAGGGATTCCATCAAGGTGGTTTTACCTGTGCCGTTTTTCCCGATGAGGGCTACTTTTTCGCCTTTTTGGAGGCCAAAAAATAAACCTTTAAACACCCATCTTTCGCCCAGGTTGCGTGAAATGTTTTCCGCCGATAAATAATTCATTTGTTTGTTGTTGAGAATTCAATTACGAATTCGATTCCATCTCTTCTTCTCTCATTTTACGCTTCAAGACACGTCCTGAAACGCCGATACTGATTTCATACAAACCTAAGAGTGGAAATGCCACTAAAAGTTGTGAAACCACATCCGGAGAAGGGGTGATGATCGCCGCCACGATAAAAATGACAATCAGGGCATGTCTGCGATACTCCCGCATGAAAGACGGGGTTAAAATGCCCACTTGAGATAGCACGAAGGCTACCATCGGTAATTGGAAGGTAATACCGCAAGCCAAAGTCAACATCGATAACAAGGAAATGTAATCGTTGATGTCAAATTGGTTTTGGATGCTTGGGTCTAGCTTAAAGTTCGCTAAGAAGTTAATGGCCATAGGAGCCACTACGAAATAGCCGAAAGCTACTCCACTAAAAAACAAGACAGATACCCAGAAAACAGCCCCACGTGCTGCTTTCAATTCCTTGCTCTTCAAGCCAGGCTTAATGAAACGCCACAATTCGTGGAACATGTAGGGGAAGGCAAATAATAGTCCGACGATGATGGACTGTGTTAGCGCCATCATGAATTGACCAGAAACCTCTCTACTTTGTAAAATAAAGTCCGCCTTCTGCATGCACAAACTAGGCATGTTGAAGAGGTCAGCGGCTTGGCACAGGATTTGGTTCGTATAAAAATCTGTCTTCGTAGGCCCTAAAATGATTGAGCTGAAGATGAATTCCCGGAAGAACCAAGCGGCCACCGCAAAGACAAAAAAGGAAGCAACAGATCGCAGAATATGCCATCTTAATTCTTCTAGATGACCTAGGAAGGACATTTCTGTGCCATCCGTTACTTCATCGTCGTCGAAATCGTCAAAATCTTGATCTGTTGCCATTGGTTATTATAGGTATAATGGGAATTGCTTAACCCACTCATTTACTTCTCCTTTGATCGATTTCAATACCGCCTCATTATCGTGGTTCATCAAGGCTTTGTCCACCATGTCCACGATTTGCGTCATATCGCCTTCTTTCAAACCACGTGTCGTCATCGCCGCCGTTCCCACACGCATACCTGAAGTAACGAATGGAGACTTGTCGTCGAATGGAACCATGTTTTTGTTAATCGTAATATCCGCTTGAATCAACGTATTCTCCGCTAACTTACCGCTTAAGCCTTTCGGGCGTAAGTCAATTAGCATCAAGTGGTTATCTGTTCCACCTGAGATGATTTCATATCCTTTTGCTAAGAAAGCCTTCGCCATCGCTTGTGCATTTGACTGCACTTGCTTTGCGTATGTTTCGAATGTTGGAGTTAATGCCTCGCCAAAAGCAATCGCTTTCGCCGCAATCACGTGCTCTAATGGACCACCTTGCGTTCCTGGGAACACCGCGCCATCTAAACAAGCCGACATCGTTTTTAATTCACCTTTCAATGTTTTGAACCCAAATGGATTCTCAAAATCATTTCCCATCATAATCAAACCACCACGCGGTCCACGAAGCGTTTTGTGCGTCGTCGTCGTTACGATGTGGCAATGCTGCATCGGGTTATTCAATAATCCCTTCGCGATTAACGCAGATGGGTGAGAAATATCAGCTAATAAGATCGCACCTACTTGGTCTGCGATCGCGCGAAGACGTGCATAATCCCAATCACGAGAATAAGCAGACGCTCCACAAATGATCAATCTTGGTTTTTCCTTAACCGCTGTCGCCTCTACTTTGTCCCAATCGATCAATCCCGTTTCTTTTTCTACACCGTAGAAGAAAGCTTGGAAATACTTTCCTGAGAAGTTCACCGGAGAACCGTGTGAAAGGTGACCACCATGAGATAAGTCAAAACCTAAAATTTTATCACCTGGATTCAAGAAAGATAAGAATACAGCAGCATTCGCTTGAGCACCTGAGTGAGGTTGAACGTTTGCCCACGCTGCTCCAAATAATTTCTTCGCACGCTCAATCGCTAACGTTTCTACTTCATCCACCACTTCGCAACCACCATAATAACGCTTTCCTGGAAGACCTTCCGCATATTTATTGGTCAAAACACTTCCCTGCGCTTCCATCACCTGTGGGGATGTGAAGTTCTCAGAGGCGATTAATTCAATGCCAAATTCTTGGCGATGTGCCTCCTGGTTGATCAGGTCAAAAATCTCTTTATCTCGTTGTGTAGGGAAAGTGGATGCCATAAAAATCGAATGGGTTCTGGATTACATTTTGAAAGGTCAAAAGTACGTTTTTTTCTCCAAATTGAAAAATGGAATCCCCCTATAATAAGACAAATATCACACGTGTTTCTGCGCTTTTTTCTTAATTTTGGCTTTGCATTTCGAGACAAACATGAAATTAAAATATATCGCCTTTCTTTTGTTCGCTTTTCTAGCCATTCCGGCTGTTGCACAAAAGATTACACCCGCTAAATGGTCCTGGTCCATCAAGCCTGCAAACCCGAAAGTAGGGGAGCAAGCGGAGATTATCTTCAAAGTGGCTATCGAAAAAGATTGGTACTTGTATTCGTCTGATTTTGACAAAGATTTAGGCCCCACGGTGACCACCGTAACTTTCAAGCCCGGCGCTGGATACCAAACCATCGGTGGATTGAAAGCCATTAATCCGCATTCGAAAAACGATACGGAGATTTGGAACGGTACCTATACCTATTTCACAGGTCAAGGGGAATTCCGCCAAAAGATTAAAATTACCGCCCCAGAGTACAAGATCGAGGGTTCCTACGATTCACAATCCTGCTCTAACGTTTCTGGACTTTGCGTGCCCATAAAAGGGGTGTTTAGTTTAGCCGGAAAAGCGGAAGTTAGTGCTGTAAAAGACACGGCCGCTGCTCCTGTTATCGAGCCGGCTCCCGTGGATTCTGTTGTTTCAAAACCTGCAGTGGTGGCCGCATCCACGGAAGCGTCGGATGTTCCGGAAGACGAATCCTTATTTGCCTTCTTCTGGATTGCTTTAGGTGCTGGTTTTCTAGCTCTTTTGACTCCCTGTGTCTATCCATTAATCCCGATGACGGTGAGTTTCTTCACGAAACAAAAGGGAGGGAAAGGTCTTGCCTTTTTATATGGTGGATTTATTGTGTTGATTTATGTGTTCTTCGGAACGCTATTAGCCTTCTTTGCGGGTGCTAGTTTTGCGAATTTCTTGAGCACACATTGGATTCCGAATATGCTCTTCTTTACGATTTTCATCCTATTTGGGATATCGTTCTTAGGGGCTTTTGAAATCGTGTTGCCATCGAATCTGGTGAATTCAGTAGATGCAAAATCGGACAAAGGGGGTTTCATCGGCGTCTTCTTTATGGCCTTCACCTTAGTATTGGTTTCGTTCTCTTGCACGGGGCCTTTGGCTGGTTCGATCTTAATTGCAGCCTCACAAGGCGCGTTCTTGAAACCGATTATTGGGATGCTGGGCTTCTCTTTAGCTTTCGCGATTCCATTTACCTTGTTTGCGATATTCCCTGGATTCATGCAGAAGTTGCCTAAGTCGGGTAATTGGATGAACGAGGTGAAGGTGGTGTTAGGTTTCTTGGAAATTGCGTTGGCGTTTAAGTTCTTGAGCGTGGCGGATCAGGTGTACCATTGGCATTTATTAGATCGCGAGATTTTCTTGGCGATTTGGATTGCGATATTTACGGCCTTGACGTTGTATTTATTTGGGAAGATCTCCTTACCGCATGATGGGCCTGCGAAGAATTTGTCGGTTCCACGTACTTTGTTTGCGACGGCGGTTTTGGCTTTTGTGATTTACTTGGTTCCGGGAATGTTTGGAGCACCATTAAAAGGACTTTCTGGTTGGTTGCCACCGATGAATTCGCAGGATTTTAAGGGGGCTCAAACGGTTGAATCGGTTGAGCAGAAAAATGAAGCCTTGTATAGCGATTTCCTAGAGTTGCCTTTGGGTCTGGATGGTTATTTCGATTTCGAGCAGGCGAAAGCGGCGGCTTTGAAAGCGAACAAACCTTTGTTCATTGACTTTACTGGACACGGTTGTGTGAATTGCCGGAAGATGGAGGAATATGTTTGGTCTGATCCGGCGGTGCTTCAGCGTTTGAAACAAGATTACGTGGTGGTGGCTTTGTACTGTGATGATAAAACGGAATTGCCAGCAGATAAGTGGTATACCTCGAAAGTGGATGGTCAGGAGAAGAAGACCTTAGGGGACCAAAACCTCGACTTCCAAATCTCCCGCTTCAACTCGAACGCACAACCGCATTACGTTTTACTAGATCCTCGTAATGACGCAAAACCGATGGTGCCGCCGGTTGCCTTTGACGCGAATGTAGCGCACTTTGTCTCTTTCTTAGATCAAGGTAAATCCATCTATCAATCTGCGAAATAATGTCTTGGGCAGCCTATTCTGGAGTCATGATAGCCACAGGGCTAAAATTTATCGCGGGACCTATTACAGGTTTCAGCGTAGGATTAGCCTGGTATGAAACGGTATTCTTTACTTGGCTCGGGGCTATGTTAACCGTGACGTTCATCATTACGGCAGGGAAGGCCATCCTAGGTGTAGTTTCAAAGTACCGAACGACGAAACCTAAATTATTTTCGAAGCGCATTCGCTATGCGGTGGATATTTGGCAGCGATTTGGGATTAAAGGAATTGCAGCATTAACACCTTTGATTTTTACGCCCATCGGCGGAAGTTTGCTCGCGCTATCTTTCAAAGTGCCTACAGCCCGCATTCTGTTCTTTATGGCGATTTCCTCGCTTATTTGGTCACTGATTTATGTGGCCGGTATTTACCAATTGACTTTCTTGCGAGAAATGCTCGTGCATTAATTTTCGATTAGGGGCATAAAAAAAGCCGGATAAACCGGCTTCTTAAAATCTATGTCCTCAGGAATTAGTTTCCTTGGTTGATCGCTTTTCCTTTGAATAATTTCTCACGGATCGCATTTGCTTTCACCTCTAACTCTGGTTTCGCATCGTATGTTAACTTCGATTGAACCGCTGCGCTATCTGGGTGAACGCCATATACATACTCGTCGCCTTTACGAACGTCTTTTTGTTTGATTGTGTTGTTTTTTTGGTAATCACATGATGTCGCTACCGCTAAAATGGCTACTAAAGAAAGTAAATTCGTTAATTTCATAAGGCTGTGTCAATAATTATTTGCAAAAATAAGGAATGGGACATCGTTTGCCTAACTTTCCTCCAATTTTTTAATTTGATCCGCTAAAAAGTTCATTAATTCCTGAATATAAGGCTTGCTGAAATTGAATTCGATTCCAGCTGTCGCATAAATCGTTTTCATCGGCTCTGTATATCCTAAGGACAAGGCTGCGATGTATTGATCGAGGGCTTTTTTCGGATTTTGACAATAATTACGCCAAACCGCTAACGCTCCTAACTGTGCAATCGCATATTCAATGTAGTAGAACGGTACCTCGAACAGGTGCAACTGCTTCTGCCAGATATTCGATCTCACCTCCGCTAATCCATCCCAATTGGTAATGGAATCCGAGAAACGAGAAACGATTTCGTTCCATTTCGCTTCCCGTTCGGCGATCGTATGAGCTGGATTTTCGTACACCCAATGCTGGAATGCATCGATCGTCGCCACCCACGGCAAGGTCTCTAAGATGTCTTCTAGGTGTTTAATCTTCGCTCTTTTTGCCTCTTCTGGATTCGAAAAATAAGTCCCCCAACGGTCCATCGTCATCAATTCCATGCTCATCGAGGCAAGTTCTGCCACCTCCGATGGGAAGTTGCGGAAGGAATTCAAGGCTAAATCTTTTGTTAAAATACTGTGCACCGCATGCCCTCCTTCGTGCAATAAAGTCACGACATCGCGCACCGTTCCGGCCGCATTCATGAAGATGAACGGGTAGCCTGTCTCCTCCAATGGATAGTTATAGCCCCCTGGATTCTTGCCCTTGCGGGAATCCAAATCGAAGCGATCCAAAGTCACCATTTCCTTCAAGCAATTGCCTAAGAATGGGTCCATCTCGTCGAACACTTCGATCGTTTTCTCCAGTAATTCTTCGCCTGTCTCAAAAGGTTTCAAAGGACCACGACCCAAAGGGTCTACGGCTTTGTCCCATGGCTTCAAGGCATCCAAGCCCATTTCTTGCTTGCGCTTCGCTGCGGCCTCATTTAACAAAGGAACCACCGTTTCTGCTACCGCCTCGTGGAATTCAAAGCATTCCGCTGGACCGTAGTCGAAGCGACCTAAACTAGCGAAAGCATAGTCGCGGTAGTTCTCGAAACCTGCATTTTGAGCTACCTGATGGCGCTTTTCGATGAGCGAAGTATATAAATCGTTCAGCTCGGTTTTGATGCTTAAACGTTTCTCCACCATCGTGCGGTAGACCGATTCACGTTCTGCGCGGTCGGTGGACTCTAAAAGGGCACCCGCTTGTTGCAAGGTTTTCTCTTCACCATTTATTGTTACCATTAAAGCGCCGGTTAGGGCTCCGTAATTGGTTTCTAAATTCTGCAATTCAGTGAACAAAGGAATGTTTTCTTCACGGAAGATTTCTATGGCCTTTTTCATGCCGCGCAACATCACCGGGAAGCCCGTTTCTTTTAATTCTGAAACGAAGGGACTTTCGATCACCTTCTTGTTCCATGCATCATCGAAAACAGAGGCGTTTGGCATGATCTCGTTTACAAACTGAGCGTAGCTTGTTTGCAAGGTCTCGTTTTGGTTATCGCAAGACATCTTGATGTAGCGCCATGCGAAGTTCTCCGACAGGTAGGATTCTAATTCGGAGCGGTTTTGGCAAAATAAACGTAGATCTTCAATGCTCGAAATCTGCGTTGCGCTCAATTTCTCAAAATAAGGCAACACCGATTCCCAGGTACTCAGTTGAAAATCTGCCGGCAAAAATGTTCTATTTCTCATATTAATCTAAATCAATCACTACCCCAGCGCTCAATGGATGCGCCACGCACGTTAAAATATAGCCCTTTGCGATTTCGCCAGGGGTCAAGCCATCTTCCTCATCCATGCCCACGGTTCCACTTTTGCAAAGTCCCATGCAGGCGGTGCACATACCCGCTTGACATGAATACGGGATGTCTAGGTCTGCTTCCAAAGCAGCCTCTAAAATAGTTTCGCTCGGTTGAACGGTAATTTTATGCTCTTTACCCTCGTAAATCAAGGTGATTTCTTGTGTCTTCAATGACCCATCTTCCTCCGACTGCTCCATCTCTGCGCTCGCAGTCACCCCAAAAGATTCCTGGTGGATCTGACCAGCTGGCACATCAAACATGGCTAGAGAAGATTGAACCTCCGTCATCATTCCTTGTGGTCCACATAAAAAATAGTGGGCTGAGGCGATGTCTAGGCCTAATTCTTGCTTTAAATAATAGACGATAGACGCCTGGTTAATGCGTCCTTTCAAGCCTGGCCAATTAGCCGCAGGTTGTGAAATGACGTGCAAAACTTTTAGGCGATCAGCATAAGAGGTTTCCAAGGAGTCCAACACCTTTTTGAAGATGATTTGGTCTTCATGACGTGAGCCATAAATCAACTGAATCTTCGATTTAGGCTCGCCGTGTAAGATGGTTTTAATCATCGAAAGCAATGGCGTGATCCCGGAACCAGCTCCTACGAATACGTAGTTTTTCGAAGCGGAAGCGTCTGCCTCTAGGGTGAAATTACCCATCGGCTCGAGTACCTCTAGGCTATCTCCCACTTGTAAGGTATCGCATAGAAAGTTAGATACTAATCCGCCCTCAATACGTTTTACGGTGATGGCCGGACTCATATCCGTCTTCATGGAAGACGATAAACTATAACTTCTACGGACTTTTTTGCCCTCGATTTCGGGAATGACGGTTAGGAATTGACCTGATACATAATGCAAAGCATCGTGGATCGGTTGCCAAAAATGAATCGTCTTCGTGTCGATCGTCTCGACAGTGATTTCTTTAATTTTTAAATGCATATTAATCGCTGCTAACGGGTTTAACCCACTGGACTGCACTTGGTCGACTCTCATTATGAAGTCGATCGAAAGCGGTCACCGTAAAGCCATAACCCGGTTTTAGGTCATCTTGTTCTAAAATTAACTCAGTTGCTTTCCCTTTGTACACGATATTACTCGGGTCCTCCAGGTGTTTTTTATCTTGTTTTGGGATTCGATAAACCACATAATAGGCCACCGGATCCCCATCGTCTGATTCTTCTCCAGCCTGCCATTTCAATTTTTTATTCGCTAAAAAGACCTGAGCAGGGGCATGAGGCGCAATACTATCTAGCCAAGGAGAGGTAGGTAACAAGGCAGGGTGTGCAAAATAATTCTTGCGAAGCGTGTCCCTAAATGCCTTCGTATTTTTAGTCAGCGAAGTCGAGCTATAGAAGATTAAACCCTGCCCATTAGGCATACTACGGCTAATCTCGACCTGTTTTTTCATTTCCTTATTGGTCCAAACGTCCCCTAAATGATACGAAGCCATCCCGAAATAAACCGGTTTTCCATAGGAATGCGCGTTCCACCAATCCGCCAGTGGTTTGAAAGGGGCCACGCGATGAGCGGTGTCCCAATACAATTGGGGTGCGATATAATCTAACCAGCCTTGTTTCAGCCAATGATCTGTATCTGCATACAAATCATCATAGGATTGTAAGCCTTTCACAGTAGGCATCCCGTTCACAGGATCCGAAGTTTTATGTCGCCAAATCCCAAAAGGACTAATTCCAAACTTTATTTTCGGATTCGTCTTTCGGATGGTTTCCGAAATCTCCTGAATTAAAGCACTCGTATTTCGACGACGCCAATCAGCCTTGGATTCGCCCGCATGTCGGTATTTTAGGTAAGTATCCTCGTCTTTTAACGTAGATTTTGGGTCAGGATAGGGATAAAAATAATCGTCAAAATGGATGCCATCCACGTCGTAATTCACAATAATATTTCGAACAAGTCCAGCGATATAATGGCGTACCGCCGGTATCCCAAAATCAAATAATAACTGTCCATTATAGGTCAAAAGCCACTCGGGGTGCTTTCTAGCCACATGTTCTGAACTTAAAAGTGATCGAGATGACATGGAAGCTCGGTTCAAATTCAACCAAGCATGAAATTCCATTCCTCTCGCATGGGTCTGGTCGATCATGAATTCCAAAGGATCGTAATAGGGACTAGGAGCTTGGCCCTGTTTTCCAGAAAGGTAGGTTGTCCAGGGTTCTGCACTTTTCGCATAAAGAGCGTCTGATGCGGTTCTGATTTGGACAAAAAGGGCATTGATTCCCGTTTTTTGGTGGGAATTTAACAAGTCAATAAATTCGGATTTTTGTTTCGCCCCGTCGTAATTGTGTGGGCTAGGCCAGTCGATGTTTTGGACGGTGGCGACCCAAACTCCCCTCAACTCACGTTTAGGACCATCAGCAAATAAGCTAAGGGATAAAAGACAAAAAAGGAGGATTGGAATTAGGCGCATCATTCGAGATGCAATTTACCTAAAAATGGGCAATTAGGCCTTCTCGATTGAAAATAAATAGCCTACACCTTTCAATGTTTTGATGTAGTATTCTGGGATTTTCTCGCGCAATTTA
>JBJOIV010000030.1:0-21380 GCA_046046955.1 Bacteroidota bacterium
ACCCTTGGGAAGCTTTAGCTGCTGGAACTGAAGTAGGTTCGAAAGTAAAAGGTAAAATCGTTAACGTAGCTGATTACGGTGCTTTCTTAGAAGTATTGCCAGGCGTTGAAGGTTTAATCCACGTGTCCGAGATGTCATGGTCTCAACACTTACGTAACCCACAAGATTTCTTGAAAGTAGGCGACGAAATGGAAGCAGTTGTGTTAACATTAGATCGTTCTGAGCGCAAGATGTCATTAGGTATCAAGCAATTAACAGAAGATCCTTGGACTAAGACTGATTTATTAGCGAAATACGCGATCGGTACGAAGCACAAAGGAACTGTTCGTAACTTAACTAACTTCGGTTTATTCCTTGAGTTAGAAGAAGGAATCGACGGTTTAGTTCACGTTTCTGACTTGTCTTGGACAAAGAAAATCAAGCACCCATCTGAATTCGTTAAAGTAGGTGATTCTTTAGATGTTGTTGTTATCGAATTAGACGCGGATAACCGTCGTTTAGCTTTAGGACACAAGCAATTAGAGGAAAACCCTTGGGATACTTTTGAGAGTGTGTTCACTTTAGGTTCTACGCACAAAGCAACGATCATTTCTAAGAATGATAAATTCGGTGTATTAGAATTGCCTTACGGTATCGAAGGTTTAGCTCCTTTGAAACAATTAACTAAGGCGGATGAGTCAGCAGCGGAAGCTGGTGAGGCGTTAGACTTCGTGGTAACTGAGTTCCACAAAGAAGAGCGTAAGATCATCTTATCTCACACACGTACCTTCACTGCAGCTACGGCTGAAGAAGTAGCGGCTGATGCTGCTGCGGCGAAACCAGAGAAGAAAAAAGCAACTAAGTCTGCTGACAAACCAGCGACTACTACAGCTGAGAAATCGACTATGGGCGATATCGGTGCATTATCTGCTTTAAAAGAGCAAATGGAAGGCGCTGAGAGAGAACAAGCGATTAAAAAATTAGAGAAGAAATCTAAGAAAGCTGAATAAGAGCGTTTATCTGTTCTATCATAAGGGGGTTAGCGAAAGCTGACCCCTTTTTTTGTTTTCTTGATTTTTTTTCCAAACTTACATCCAATCATTTAAACCTATCAACCATGAGTAACAATTCAAGACGGGACTTTCTGCGCAAGGCAGGATTAGCCGCTGCCAGTTTCTACATTGTACCTCGCCACGTTTTAGGCAAAGGATACACTGCTCCTTCAGATAAATTAAACATCATGGGTGTCGGTGGTGGCGGAAAAGGCTACAGCGATATCATGAATTCGTATAACAAGGGAGCTGAAAACATCGTCGCAATCGTCGATGTAGATGATCGCCAAATCGTGCGCATCAAAAAAGACCTTCCAAAAGCAAATTACTACCGCGATTTCCGCGCTGCCTTAGATAAAGAAGGTAGCAACGTAGATGCGGTTATCGTTTCTACACCGGATCATACCCACGCAACTATCGCGATGGAGGCGATGCGCCGTAAGAAGCACGTATATGTTCAAAAACCGTTAACACACGATATCTACGAAGCGCGTCTTTTAGGCGAAAAAGCGCGTGAGATGCAAGTCGTAACCCAAATGGGTAACCAAGGTTCTTCAGGAGACGGCGTTCGTCAAATGATGGAGTGGTTCGAGGGCGGTGCGATCGGAAAAGTGAAAGAAGTATATGTTTGGACGAATCGTCCCGTATGGCCACAAGGTATCGCCTATCCTGCCGCTGGATCTCCAGCACCGGCAGAGCTAGATTGGGATCTTTGGTTAGGACCTGCGAAATACAGAGAGTATAACCCGGCTTTACTTCCATTCAAGTGGAGAGGCTGGTGGGATTATGGTACCGGCGCATTAGGTGATATGGGATGTCACTTATTAGACCCTCCATTCAAAGTATTAGGTATCCGTGATGCGATCGACGTAGAATGTTCGGTTGGTTCTGTCTTCTTACAAGATTGGACACCAGAATACATCCCACAAGGATGTCCTCCAAGTTCAATGGTGACTTTACACTACGGTCCATCGAAGAAGAATAATTCCCCCGTGAAATTAACTTGGTTTGATGGTGGTCTTCGTGCCCCACATCCAGATGGAATTCCTTCATCGGAAATCATTGGGGATCCAGATGGCTCAAATGGCGTTATCTTAATCGGCTCGAAAGGAATCATGACCTGCGGAACGTATGGTATGTATCCTAAAGTATTTAGAAATGGAGCTCGTGTAGATGAGTCTGAACTTCCTAAAGCAAGCCTAGCGCGTGTAAAAGGGGGAGATGGTGGACACAATACCCAGTGGGTAGAGGCTTGTAAAGCTGGTTTCGGTAATATGGAAGTAAGTTCGCCATTCGATTATGCGGCGCCATTTACGGAATCTGTTTTAATGGGTAACCTAGCGATTCGTTCGTACATGTTACGCGAAGGCGAAGGCCGTAATGCGAAATACATTGGCCGTCAAAAATTAGAATGGGATGCGAAGAACATGCGCATCACAAACTTCGATGCGGCGAACCAATTCGTTAAGCGTGAATACCGCAATGGCTGGACGCTTTAATTGACCATTCGATAATTAGATTAGAAAAGACGGGACGCTCTCCCGTCTTTTTTTTATTTTTGTGCTATGAATTTTAGCTCAACTACCCCTGCATCAGACGTATTCGCTCAAGTCGAAGCATACATCATCTCTCAAGGTTATACCATCATTGACAAAGACCACAGCCGCCCTTGGGGAGGTTTTTTTGTGTTAGATGAAAACCAAGCAGCGAAGTTTGCAGCACAATTCTTTCCACAGCTTACGCTGAATTCCATTCAGATCACCCAAAAGCTAAGCCCTAAGTTCTTAGTGGTCTCTCCTACTAAGCGTTTATCTTGGCAATACCATTTCCGCAGAGCGGAGGTTTGGACGGTCAATGCAGGTCCGGTAGGGGTCGTTATCTCCGAAACAGATGAGCAATCCGATCCTGGAATTTATCAAGAAGGTGATTTAATTACTTTGCCTACAGGCATGCGCCATCGTTTAGTTGGATTAGACAACTGGGGTGTGGTGACGGAGATTTGGCAGCATACGGATGTGGAGCATCCATCGGATGAATCGGATATCGTCCGTTTGCAGGATGATTTTGGCCGTTAATCAAATTTAACCGAGTCGTAATCTTAAAATAATACAAGAAAACTTTGTAGTCTCTAAAAGTTTCCATAGTTTTGCTTCCCGATTAATCAAAGGGATTAGCAAATGAAATCGCGTATTCTAGAAAAAGGAACTGAATTATTCTTCCGCTACGGTGTCAAGACCGTAACGATGGATACGATTGCGAGCGATTTAGGCATTTCTAAAAAAACGATTTATCAACATTTCCCGGATAAGGATTCGATGGTTTATGAAGTCGTAAAAAACTTCATCGAACTCGATGTAGCGAAATGGAATGAGCTCGATCGGCTGTATTCAAACGTGATCGAAAAGATGTTTAAGTCCTTCGAAATGACGAAGGATTTAATCACCCAAATGAATCCTCGTTTACTTTTTGAAATTCAAAAATACTTCCCTGCTGCCTTCGAACTTTTTGTAGATCACGGCGAAAAATACATTCACAGTAATCTCATTGCAGACTTCAAAAAAGGAGCCCAGTTCGGGTACTTCCGCAGTGATGTGGACTTCGAATTGTTAGCGCGCTTGCGCATGGCAGAAGTTAACCTCGTTTTTGACCCTACTTTTTATCCACATAATAAATTACCCTTGTACGAAACCCAGCTCGTGTTGATGGACATCTTCATGCGCGGGATTTTGACTGAAAAAGGTTTAACACTTTATACATCTTACCAAAACAATTTAAAATGATGATCCGCCTAAGAAAAATTTGTGCCGGTCTATTTTTACTGACCTCCCTGGCAGCAAACGCACAGAGCTTCAGCCTAAAGCAGGCTGTGGACTATGCCATCACGCACCAAGTGCAGGTTAAAAATAGCCAAATCGACTTGCAGAACGCAAGCGCGAAGATCAACGAGATCAAAGCGATGGGTTTGCCACAGGTAAACGGTTCGCTGGCTTTGACAAATAACCTCATCTTGCAACGTGTGTTCATCCCAGCTAGAATTTTCAATCCAGCTGCAGCGGAAGGAGAATTAATCGCAGCGAAATTCGGTGTAGATAATTCGGGCTTTGCGAATGTGGGGTTAAGCCAACTCGTTTTTGACGGGTCCTATTTATTAGGCTTGAAGGCTTCCTCTGTTTATAAGGATCTAGCTGTGAAGTCAGTGACACAATCGAAGCAACAAGTGGCGGAGAATGTGACGAAGGCTTATTACGGGATTCTAGTGAACGAGAAGCGCATGGGCTTATTAAGCTTGAACTTGGCTCGCCTAGACACCTTATTGAAAGAGACTCGCGAATTAAACAAACAAGGTTTCGTAGAAAAGATCGACGTGCAGCGTTTAGATGTGCAAGCGAACAACTTGCGTACCGAATTAGAAAACGTGAATCGCTTACAAGAATTGAGCTATTCTTTATTGAAGTTCCAAATGGGCTATCCAATGGAAGAGCCTATCAAAGTGACTGAAAGCTTAGAGAAAATCGAATCGGCGACATTCAATACAGACAAAGCAGGCGAGTTTAGCTATGCGAATCGCATCGAGTATTCCATCTTACAAACACAAGAGAACCTAGCGGAACTTGATTTGAAGAGCATTAAAGCAGGTTATTTACCTCGTTTAGTATTGAACGCAAACTACGGTTATAACGCGGGAGCAAATGCCTTTGGCGATTTAGTGAACAAACCTTGGTTTGATAATGCGGCCATCACTGTGGCGTTACAAATTCCAATTTTCGACGGATTCTCGAAGAAATACAAGGCGGTTCAATCGGCTAATAACTTACAAAAGGTGCGTCAATCGTATGGTTTGTTAAAGTCGTCCATCGATTTGCAACGTTCTCAGGCGAGCATTACGATGAAGAACGCTTTGGAATCCATGAGAGAGCAAAAAGCAAACTTGGATTTAGCGAATGAAATCTCGCGCGTAACACGTGTGAAATACCAACAAGGTGTAGGTTCTAACCTAGAGGTTTTGAACGCAGAATCATCGATCAAAGAATCACAAGCAAATTATTTTACCGCATTATACAATGCGTTGATTGCCAAAGTAGAAGTAGAAAAAGCAAACGGTACACTATACATAGACTAATAGAAACATGAAAAAATTAGCCATCCTCCTAAGTGGAATCATTTTATTCGCGGCATGCGGATCGAAGGACAAAAAACAAGAATTAGCTGACTTGAAGAGTCAGGAAAAAGAAATCCAAGCAAAGATTGCTGCGCTTGAAAAAGAAGTAGGCAAGCCTACAGACAAAGCTGCGGCGAAAGTTATCGCAGTTAGCGTGAGCCCATTAGCGCCACAAAACTTCCAGCACTTCGTAGAGGCGCAAGGAAATGTCGTAGCAGAAAACACGGTTTTAGTGAGCCCACAAACAGGTGGTGTGATCTTAAGTTTGCCAGTGGTTGCGGGTCAAAGTGTTTCGAAAGGACAATTGATCGCGACTTTGGACAACAACATCTTAAAAGAGTCATTAGAAGAGATTCGCCAGCAATTATCGTTAGCGAAGACGATTTACACGAAGCAGAAAGCGCTTTGGGATCAGCAAATCGGAACGGAAGTGCAGTATTTGAGCGCGAAGTCGAACATGGAGTCTTTGGAGAAAAGAATCGTAACCGTGAAAGCACAATTAGGTCTTTCTCGCGTAACAGCTCCGATCTCAGGTACGATCGAATTAGTACGCCAAAAAGCAGGTGAAATGGGTGCTCCAGGTGTGCCTATCGTTCAAATCGTGAACTTAGGTAACTTAAAAATCGCCGCTAAAATCGCTGATTCTTATGTAGGAACTGTAAAGCAAGGCGACGAAATCACCATCAAATTCCCAGATTTAAACAAGGAATTAAAGGCGCGCATCTCGTTGGTATCTAAAATGGTGAACCCATTAACGCGTACATTCGACATCGAAGCACGCATCCCGAACGCAGGTGGCGAATTAAAGCCAAACTTATTAGCGGTGATTAACATCAACGATACGTCGAAGAAAAACGCGATCGTCATCAGCGAAAACATCATCCAAAAGACCGAAAAAGGAAATCTAGTGTACGTAGCTGTAGAAGAAAATGGCAAGAAAGTAGCTCGTGCTCGTGTGATCACAGTAGGTTTAACTTACAATGGTCAAGCAGAGATTACCGAAGGTCTGAAAGCAGGCGAAGCACTTATTACACAAGGATTTCAAGATTTAGTAGATGGTACAGCCATCTCATTCTAAGTAGAAAATGGAAAAAAATAGCAAAAATGAGCAGTTGCCAGAAGGCAAAGGCTTGATTTATAACATGGTGGGCTGGTTAGCCCAAAACCGCACGACGGTTTACATCTTCACCTTCATCATTTTTGTGGCGGGGATGGGAATCTATTCGAGCTTACCTAAGGAACAATTCCCAGACATCGTGGTGCCCCAAATGGTCATCCAGACCGTCTATGCCGGAACCACTCCTTCGGATATCGAGAACACGATCAACAAACCGATCGAAAAGCAAATCAAGTCGATCACGGGCGTAAAGCGCGTGAAATCGAATGCCTTGCAAGATATTTCTGTGATCATCGTCGAATTCAACACTGACGTTACCGTCCCCATCGCGAAACAGCGAACACAGGATGCGGTAGACAAGGCGATCGCCGATTTGCCCAAAGACTTAACGCGTGAGCCATCGGTAGCAGAGGTGAACTTCTCGGAGTTCCCGATCATGAACATCAACATCGCGGGGGATTATCCACTCGATAAGTTGAAGAAATACGCAGAAGATTTACAAGACGAAATCGAAGGCATGCCCGAGATCAACCGCGTGGACATCATCGGTGCCTTAAAAAGAGAAATCCAAATCAACCTGGATCTATACAAGATGCAGAGTTATGGTTTGACTTTCTATGACATTCAAACAGCTGTTCAAGGCGAAAACGTGAACATTTCTGGCGGTGATTTAGCCGTGGGTGGTGTTCGTCGTTCCCTTCGTGTGACAGGTGAATTCAAGGCGGTAGATCAAATTGCGAATTTAATGATCGGTTCTTCTACAGGAGCACGCGTTCGTTTAAAAGACGTGGCAGAAGTGGTAGACAGCTATGAAGAGAAGCAAGACTTTGCGCGTTTGAACAACAAGTCAGTTATCACTTTGAACGTCATCAAACGTGGTGGAGCGAACTTAATCGAGGCGGCAGATCGCATCGAAAAGACGATCGAAGAATACAAAGAAAACAGATTCCCAGAAGGCTTAACAGTAACGACAACGGCTGATCAGTCAGAGCGTACACGTGGCGACTTAGCGGATTTGATTAACACGGTTATCCTAGGTTTTATCTTCGTGGTAGTCGTATTAATGTTCTTCATGGGAGTACGTGATGCGGTTTTCGTCGGTTTATCTGTGCCCTTATCGGCCTTATTGACCTTCTTATTCATGCCTTCTTTAGACTTCAGCTTAAATACGATCGTATTATTTGGCTTCCTTTTAGGCCTGGGTATTGTGGTGGATGATGCGATTGTGGTGATCGAGAATGCGCACCGTTTGTTCAACAACTTCAAAAAGTTGACGATCACGGAGTCGGTGAAATTAGCCGCATCAGAGGTATTTATTCCGGTATTATCAGGAACGTTAACGACGATTTCACCTTTCTTGCCTTTGCTATTCTGGCCAGGTATCGTGGGTGAATTTATGAAGTACTTACCTATCACGTTGATCATTACGCTTTTTGCGTCCCTATTTGTGGCCTATGTCATGAACCCGGTGTTCGCGATTACGTTTATGAAGCGTCACGATGAAGAGGTGAACGACGTGAAATCTCCGAAGTTTTCGGACATTCGCCGCACCGTATTTATCTTGTTGAGCTTAGCCGTTTTCGGTTATGTGATGGGCTTTGGTTTAGGCCACTTTGGATTCGGTAACTTCTTCATTCTTTGCATCATCCTGTACGTATTCAATCACTTTGTGATTACGCCGAAGTGGATTGTGCCATTCCAGGAAGTTACGTTGCCTAATTTCAAGACGAATTACCGTAAGTTAATTTCGTGGGTATTGATGGGTAAACGTCCTATTTATGCGACTATTTCTGCCTTCGTTTTATTAATTGTAACGATCGCTTTATTAGGTGTCGTGAAGCCTAAGGTGGTTTTCTTCCCTTCAGGTGATCCGGATTACATTTATATTTATGCCAAAAACCCGATCGGAACTGACGCGACCGTCACAGATTCGGTTTCCAAAGTAATCGAAAAGCGCGTGTTCACTTTCTTAAACAAAGAAGGTTACAGCAAAATCGTGAACTCGGTCATTTCGAACGTGGGTAAAAATGCTGGCGATCCGATGCAACCGGATCGTGGCGCGACTCCGCACAAGAGTAAGGTGACGATCGCCTTTGAGAAATTGCAATTACGTGAGGGAATTAAGACCGGTGAGGTATTAAGTAAGATTCAAGCGGACTTTGCCAAAAATCCTCTAGCCGGTGTCGAGATTGCCATCGAACGTGAGAACAATGGCCCGCCTACAGGTAAGCCTATCTCCATCGAAATCGCGGGAGACGACTTCGTGGTTTTACAAGATTTAGAGAAGAAAGTGCGCGCGGCTGTCATCAAGTCTGGCATCCAAGGTATCCAAGAGTTAAAATCTGATTTAGTGACGAACAAACCAGAAATCATCATCGACGTGAACCGCGAGAAAGCATCCCGCGAAGGTATTTCATCTGCTCAAGTAGCGATGGCCGTTCGTACTGGTTTATTCGGTTCTGAAATCTCTAAATTCCGTGATGCGAAGGACGAATATCCTATTCAATTACGTTTAAAAGGCGATTCTCGCAACCAAATCGAGAAGCTTTTGCAAATGAACGTAACTTACCGTGATATGAATATGGGTGGTGCCTTGCGCCAAGTGCCATTGAATTCCATCGCTGATATTCGCTACGCGACTTCATTCAGCCAGATCAACCGCAAAAACCAAGAGCGTGTCATTACTTTAGGTTCTGACGTAGTTCAAGGCTATAATGCGAATGAAATCGTAGGCGAGTTAACGACGCTTTTCGAAGAAATCGACGTGCCTCAGGGGTATAACATCCGAATGGGTGGTGAGCAAGAGGACCAAAAAGAATCCGGCGCCTTCCTAGGTATCGCTTTCTTAGCTGCCCTCGTATTAATCTATTTAATCCTAGCGACACAGTTTAATTCAGCGGTAAAACCAATGATCATCTTCGCAACGATCTTATTATCGTTAATCGGAGTATTACTTGGCTTCATGGCCTTCGGAATGACCTTCTCCGTGATTATGTCAGGTGTAGGTATCATCGCCTTAGCCGGTATCGTTGTAAAGAATGGTATTCTTTTGATCGAATTCATCGAGGAGCTTCGTTTCAAGCGTGGCTACGATTTGAAGGAGGCGATCATTGAAGGTGGTGGTATCCGTTTAACACCGGTATTATTAACAGCTTCAGCTGCGGTTTTAGGCTTAATTCCATTAGCCCTAGGACTTAGCATCGATTTCGTTACCCTATTTACGGAACTAAATCCACACATTTTTATCGGTTCTGAATCCGCGGTATTCTGGGGAATCTTAGCCTGGACGATCATCTTTGGATTAACGTTCTCGACCATTTTAACACTCGTAATCGTTCCATGTATGTACTACATCTCGGAGCGCATCAAGCAAAAATGGTTTACAAAAGCAGTTTAATATATTGAGGTTCAAGAATTGCAAAAACCCCTGGGCATTGGTCTAGGGGTTTTTTGTTTTAGCCTCCGAATGTTGCATCCTACCTAAATCTATGTACCTTGTCAAAGGAAGCAACCGCTTCTTCTGTTCTATTATTTTGATAAATATGTCAATAATGACCTCATCTTTCAAAATTTTAGAATATGAAAAATCTTTCCATCACATCAATTGCTATTGTTGGCTTTGCATTAAGTTTTCTCTCATGTAGCAAAGAGAGTAGTGTAGAACCGTCCGACCCAATCGAATCTCTTAAAGAATGGTTTTTGCTTAATAGTACTAGCCATGGTCAAGAAAACATCATATGGGATAAAGCAAAAGCTATTAAATTAAAGGATTGCAGTATCGCATTTGCCTTACCTGTAATATCAAAAGTGGGAATTAAAGAATTAATTATCTTTGAGAGGAATGGAAAAAGAAATGCAGTATTTAAACAATATACCCAAAAAGGGGATAGTCAAGAAATGAAAGGGTTTTCGATTAATGGAAACTTACTAATTGTTAAAAATATACGAAACGATACAATCACAGTCTCTAAAAAATCAAAATTATCCCCGATAAGGGTTATTAATTCAGAGTTACCTGTAGACGACCCTAATTATATATGGGATCAAGGAATGGCGTTTACTTTTTATTTTATTTATTATGGTGGTGGAGCAACTTACTATGTTTCAAACAGTGGCCAAGGAAGTAGCTATTTCAATGTCATATATAATGATTACCTAGCTAATAGAACAGGGGGTAATTTTGATTCTTATTACGAATTTAATAATTACAATTTTAGTCAAATTGATGACAAACTGTCTAATCCCTGTTTTATATCAGTATTAAATGAACTTCGAAATAATAACATTTATGGCGAAATATCCGATATTATAGAATCTTTAGATCTGTCAAAAAGCGGACAAAAATACAAATTCGATATCCGTGAAATGAATATACTTGAGGAAAAAAAATATAGCAACGACATTGCTATTGTAACCTTGAAAAATGAGATTTGCTTGAATACAACAAGGCTAAAAAATACATCCAAAGAATATATTGCTCGAGTTATAATGCACGAATTTTTACACTTATATATTAATAAAAATAATGACCTGGATCACATTGATATAGCAACTAAATATGTGAAGCCAATGGCAAATTTTCTTATTAAGTTATACAATATTAATTGTCAAGATGCACTTGCTCTTTCACTTTTGGGGTTACAAAAAATACCAAATTATAGTTCTCTTATAGCACTCTATAATCACAACACAACAACAATTTATGACGTCAAACTTAAATATACGATAAATGGATATGGCAAATATTGCAACTAAAATGAATCGAATGTTCCTTCTTGGGATGGTTTTATTCTTAACCAATTTTAAGTCTTATAGCCAAAGTTATAGCGAGAAGCCCTTTAACTTTAATGGTTGCGGAGAAAGTGACCTGCAAGCTTTTTTTTCAAATCACTTATTTGAATGGGGTAATCTGCCTACGCTGAATTTCTTTGTCTTCAAGTTAAAAGGCACTGGCGAAATATCCGATATAAAGCATTTTGGAAAACTAAATATAAAGGCTACAAAAAAGGTTATCGAATTAATCCAAGCCTCTCAAGGTTGCTGGAATCTACCAAAAGATACTGCTGAATTTCAATGGAAAGTAATCCCATTTATAGCAAGTAAAAAGCCTGAAAAAATGAATCAAAAAATGGCTTTGGACTACTTTTGGACATCTCAATCCACTTTTTTAGAACTTTTTTATGCTCAAGAAGAAAATGTATATCAAGAGGATTTTCATTTCACTCGGCTAATTAGGTATGTCGACCCTAGAATTAAAATTGATTAAATACGTCAAGCAGAATACAACTATACTACTCAAAAAAATTATGGAACGCATTGTAACTAAAACCAAGATAGCAGGCACCTTATTAGGCTTATTTTTAAGCCTAAGCACCTTGGCGCAAACAGCCCAAAAGCCGAATGAATTCTATATCAAAGAAGCTAATACCTCCTTTTATTTTATTAAATTCTTAGAACAGAATTTTTCAACAGAGGAATCACAGATGGCCAGCTTTAGTTTTTTGATTTTCAAAATTCATGGTTCCGGAGTTATAACTGAAATCCAATATATTGGAGGGCTATATAAACCAGTTTTTACAGTCATAAAATCAGCAATTTTGAAATCAAGGCCTTTATGGACTACTCCTAAAAATGATCCAAAAGCCTATAAATGGGTAGTTATTCCTTATTATGGAGGAAATTATAAGCAATGGAAAGGGAATGATTTAGCTTTTTCAACTTACTCCAGTTTCGAGGAATTAAACAATCAATTAAAAAGCTATATACAGAAAATGTACATGACATTACCGCTCGGAGGAATCGGTTTTCCTAAAGTAGAAGAATAAAAAATAAAACCCCTGGGCGTTGGTCTAGGGGTTTTTTGTTTTATCTAGAATAGCTACTTTTTTCAAAGGTGTTTGATTCCGTTTCTGATTTCGGATATAATGGCTGATCATTTTTTCATCTGAAGGAGTCAGACTGCCGTTTCCTCCTATTTGGCCCGCATTAAAAATCTCTCTTTCTATCAAACAAGAAAAAGTACAATAAGCCCAAAACAGGGGTTGCAAAAATGATTAGTATAAAGAGTAATTTTTGCAAAGTTGTTTTTCGATAATCGTATGCAATTTCTAGCACCACTTTTACAAAAACTAGAGCATATACAAGTAGCGCAGCTAATAAGAAAAGTTTCATAACCATTGCATCTGTAGCGTTTAATAACTCCATTAATTCATTTTCTTTAAACGGGGTATTATTTTTTCATTTATTCGTTTTCCTGAGTCATCGTAATCCCAACTATTGTGGGGGAGTCCATCATATTCATAGGATTGGTAATGCCCAAATGGCTTATATTCTCCTACATACCTATATGTTATGGAAGACATTAGTCCTCCATAATAATCATCGTGATAATTAATTTCGGTCACAGTTTTGCTCTCTGGATGGGTAATTCTTTCTTCTTGAAGTATCCCTAAATGATCATACTTCCTATATACAATATTCTCTCCTTTCTCATTAAAAACCAGCTCCTGAGAGAGACTTATTCGCTTATGCTCTTTCATCAAAGAATCTTTTATGAGCTCATAATTATCTCTCCATTTATACCAATGATCTGGAAAGTCGGTCGTGTCATTATACCTTCGATGGACATTATATGGCTTACCTCTTTGGAAAAACCCTAATTCTTCCAGTTGTCCGGAAGGGTAATACCGTTCTAATTTCCCATCTAAGGAATCATTAACAAAAAACTTTTTTGATTTTAAAATACCACTAGGGTACCACGTTTTTCTTTCCCCTCCCCGCTTTTCATTTTCGAAATTCTCCTCTATTTCAATTTTCCCATTCTCATAGTATTCTATATGCTTTCCATTTACAAACTTCTTTTCTGGGATCCCAAAAATTTGTCTTAGTAATTTTATTTCCCTAAATCCCGACTCGTATTCCCATTCTCTTTGACCATCTGCTTGGCGACAAATTAGGTTATAATCACAATAAGACACCACTAGTTTCCCGTTCCGTCGAACACCAAAAAAAATCCATTCCTGTCCGTTTTTTATATCCAAACTACAAAATTCATCCTTGCCAACTTCGTAAATTGCTTTCGTCATCTTTCCTTTGAATAACTCTAGCACCTGAATGTCTACTTTATCAAATGAATCTCCATTCGGATTGGAAGGCGCGTCTCCATCGTGATCATTCACAATTTTTACATGCGCAATAAATTCATATTCTTTTAGATCATCTAAAGTTTGAAATGGCCGGATAGAAACACAATTACAAGCAATTGCATTTCCAGAAGAAACCAATAGCAGCACTAGTAGTAGATAGTTTTTCATTAGGATTAGGTTTGGTTCAGCACTAGTTATACATAATTGCGAAAATTATCAATAAAGAAACTGATAATTTGAAATCACCACCGGACTTCGGACTAGTGACTCCCGACTAGTGACTAGCGACTCCTGACCCCCACAGCCCATTTGCTTTTCCCCCCATCTTCCACTAATTTACCCCTTCAAAATCAACAACATGAAAAAACTATTCCTACTCTTGATTCTCCCTTTGCTTGCGAGCGCGCAAGATCGTCCGTATGGTAAAGTTTGGGCGACTCGTTCGCAGGCCATTGCCCAAAACGGGATGGCCGCTACTTCACATCCTTTATCGACGCAAGCGGCACTTGATGTGCTTAAAGCGGGTGGCAATGCCATCGACGCGGCGATTGCGGCGAATGCGATGGAAGGCGTGGTGGAGCCACATGTGAATGGGATTGGAGGGGATTTGTTTGCTATTGTTTGGGACGCAAAAACGAAGAAATTATATGGCTTGAATGGGTCGGGTAGATCGCCGAAATCGCTGACTTTAGCTGAGTTTAAAAAGCGTGGATTGACGCACATTCCATCGCTGGGTCCATTACCGGTAAGTGTTCCGGGTTGTGTGGATGGCTGGTTTGAATTGCATAAAAGATTCGGTTCAATGCCAATGAATAAGGTGTTGGAAAAAGCGGTTTCGTATGCGCGCAATGGTTTTCCGGTACATGGTGAGTTTGCTTCTGCATTAGGTCGTGTTCCAGCAGCTTATGGTAAGTTTCCGAACGTTGCGAATCACTATTATCCGAATGGTAAGCCGCCTGTCGAGGGGGATATTTTCAAGAATCCGAACTTAGCGAATACACTAGAAAAATTAGGAAAAGAGGGGCGTGATGCCTTTTATAAGGGAGATATGGCGCGGACGATGGACGCGTTTATGAAGAAGAATGGTGGGTTTTTGAGCTATGAGGATTTAGCGTCACACACGTCGACTTGGGTGGAGCCGGTTTCGGTGAATTACCGCGGATATGATGTGTGGGAGTTGCCGCCGAATAGCCAGGGAATCGCGGCTTTGCAGATGTTAACAATCTTAGAGGGGTATGATTTCTCTAAAATCAAATTAGGTTCAGCGGAGCATGTGCACTTGTTCACAGAGGCCAAAAAACTGGCTTTCGAAGATCGCGCAAAATACTATGCAGACCCTGAGTTTGCCAAAATTCCAGTAGCGGAATTAATATCGGAAGAGTACGGCGCGAAGCGCCGGGCGTTGATCAATCCAAACCGCGCGGGTCGCCATTATGAGGCAGGGAATCCAGCTTTGAAAGAGGGAGATACCATTTACTTAACGGTGGCGGATAAGGATGGTAATATGGTCTCTTTGATTCAGAGTAATTATAGAGGTTTTGGGTCAGGTATGATGCCGGATGGTTTGGGATTCATGTTCCAAGACCGTGGCGAATTATTCAACTTGAAAGAGGGCGAAAATAATAGCTACGCACCGGGTAAAAGACCTTTCCAAACGATCATTCCAGCGTTTATGACTAAGGATGGTCAGCCGGTAATGAGTTTTGGCGTGATGGGTGGCGCGTTCCAGCCGATGGGCCATGTGCAGATTGTGATGAACGTGGTAGACTTTGGCCTAAACGTACAAGAAGCAGGCGATTATCCACGCATTAATCACGAGGGATCTTCAGAACCGACAGGCGAAACGATGGAGACGACGGGAGGAATGATCACGCTGGAGCACGGTTATCCGTATGAAGTTATACGCGATTTATTGCAAAAAGGCCACCAGGTGGGCTATATGAACGGTATATACGGAGGTTACCAATGTATTAAATACGACCCGGTTCGCAAGGTGTATTATGGTGCGACGGAATCGCGTAAAGACGGACAAGCGACAGGATATTAAGATGTTTGCAAGCCGCATTTTTACTGGTCACGAATGGTTAGAAAACCAGGAAATTTCGATAGAAAATGGCCTTATTTCGGCTATTTCTTCGGGTTCAGGGGCTTCCTCTGACAACTTCCTCGTACCTGGATTTATCGACTTGCAAATTTATGGTGGCGGAGGTATTCTCTTCTCGAATCACCAAACAACAGATGCGATTCAGGCGACTTTCGATGAACACCATAAAACTGGGACGGTTGCTTTTCAAATAACCTTGAATTGCTCGCCGGCCGACTCGATGTGGAAGGCGATCGATGCTTACTCGACTTATACCGGACCTGGATTAGTGGGTTTACATCTAGAAGGGCCCTTTTTTAATCCGGTAAAACGCGGGGCACACCAGGAGGCCTTTGTCCAAAAGCCATCTGTAGCATTTCTGGAAGAGCTCATCTCCCGGACGGAGGGCGTTCCAACCTATTTAACGATCGCACCGGAAATGTTCAGCGCTGAAGAACTTTCGTTGCTGTTAGAAAGTCACATCATGTGCTCTTTAGGCCACAGCGATGCGACCTATTCGGAAGCGATGAATGCGATAGAAAAAGGCGTTTCTCGTATCACACACCTCTTTAATGCAATGTCACAATGGCAATCGCGCGCACCTGGATTAGTGGGAGCTAGCTTCGATTCCGATGCCTGGACGAGTATCATTGCGGATGGTTTACATTGCGATTTTAAATCGCTTTCTCTCGCATACCGTTTAAAGAAGAATCGATTGTTTTTAATCACGGATGCGGTGACGAATGATGTGTCAGGTCCGTATTCGTTTTTGGCCAAAGACGGTCGTTTCACTAACGAGGCGGGAGTACTTTCCGGTTCTTCCTTAACGATGATAGAGGCCATTCAAAACTGTGTTCAAAAGGCTTCGATCCCACTAGAAGAAGCTATCAAAATGGCGACCGTTTATCCGGCAGAAGTGGCGAATTTAGATCAATTAGGCAGTATTGAAGTAGGAAAACGTGCGTGTTTTGTGGAGTTGAATGCGGCTTTGGAGGTGGTGCAAGTTTGGTACGATGGAAAAGCCTTGTTAAATTAGGCTATGATTACATTTCCTTCGAAGCAGCCACACGTTCAGACGACGATATTTACCAAAATGTCAGCCCTCGCCCTCGAGCACGGGGCCTTAAATCTTTCCCAAGGTTTTCCTGGTTTCGATTGTGCGCCTGCTTTGCAAGAACTGCTTCAGCATTATTCCAAAGGACATAACCAATACGCCCCAATGGCCGGCGTTCCGGTTTTTAGACAATCGCTGGCTGAGAAAACATCGTCCTTTTATGACATTCCAGTGGATGCCGATTCGGAGGTAACCATAGTTTCTGGGGCTACTGAGGCGCTTTTTGCAGCGGTTCATTGCTGCGTTTCGCCGGGAGATGAGGTGATTATGTTTGACCCCAGCTATGATGCCTACGATCCCATGGTTCGACTCGCGGGAGGAATTCCCATTCATATAGCCTTAAAAGCCTCGAACAATTTTGCCATTGATTGGTCTGCACTTGCTTCGAAAATTACACCGCGGACACGCGCCATTATGGTCAATAGTCCGCACAATCCGACGGGGGCTGTTTGGTCGATGGCGGATCTAGATGCCTTCGCGGAGATCGTCAAAGGAACCAATATCTTGATTATTTCGGACGAGGTATATGAGCACATCGTCTTCGATGGGGCTCAGCACGCGAGCGTTTTATTGCATCCAGAATTGCGGAAACGCAGTTTTGTGTGTGGGTCTTTTGGCAAAACTTATCACATCACAGGCTGGAAAATCGGCTCATGTATTGCCCCTGCCTACCTCACGGCTGAATTCAGAAAACTACATCAGTGGGTCACTTTTTCGAGTGCGACACCTTTGCAATATGCCCTAGCAGATTACCTGAAGGAACCTGCGCATTACCTAGGTTTATCTAATTTTTACCAAAAAAAGCGCGACCTATTCGCCTCTCAATTCGCAGGAAGCGCCTGGAAAGTCCTACCGAGCGCCGGAAGTTTCTTCCAATGCCTTGATTATTCAGCTATCACTTCAGAAAATGATGTTGATTTAGCGGATCGTTTGACACGCGAAATTAAAGTGGCCTCCATCCCCGTCTCGGTATTCTATGAAACGGATCCAGGCGATAAAATCCTGCGATTCTGCTTTGCAAAAGAGGATGATGTGCTTTTAGAGGCGGCGAAGCGGCTAGTGCAACTCGCTTAAATTATCAGTTTCTTGGTTATTTCAGCTCTTTTTAAGGGGTTTCCGTATTTTTCCAAAAAACAATCCTACATTTACCCCGGCCTTAATCATCAAAAGGCACATCTGTTCCCCCCCTCATTTATTCCCTGTTTTCCCCTTTTTTAGGGTGATCTCGCTATTGCTAACCACTAGAATAATAAGGTATGTCGTTTTATCACAACTACATAGGAACACTGTCGATTCCTACCGCTGAAAAAGAGGCGCTATTAGACCCCAAAATGCTGTCTGAGCACCACTTGTATCTTCATTTAATAAGCTACCTCGCGCCGGCTTTTCCCCAAATAAGTGTTGCCCAACTGGAGACGCTTTCTTTAAGTAGTTACCTCTATTTTCGATTTCTATTGAGCTTTGATCAGTTGATTGATACCTCGCGTTTCTCTCTAGGTGAAATGCGTTTGGGCTTTGAATTCTATGAAAAAGCCATCCGAGGGCTTGCGGCCTTGTATACAAATGATAGCCCATTTTGGGAGCAGTTTAGTTCCTTGAAATTGAGGTATTTTAACTCTGTTATGTCGGAGAAAAAGTGTTCTCATAAAAAGGAGGAAATGACGCCAGCGCTTTTCCAAGAAATAGCGATTGGTAAATCTGCTATGAGCCTTGCTGCTGTAGATTCACTTGCTTGTTTAGCCGATTCCACTGCTAGGCGAGATGAATTAATCGACTGCATTTCCCAGCTCCATATCGGTCTTCAGTACATGGATGATATCGACGATTTTAAGCTAGATTTCAAAGAAGGTCAATGGACCTATCCGATGTCTTTAACGCAAGTTTACTTGAAGCAAAACGGGATCGTAACCCAGGATCCTACCCTACTTCACACCTATTTATATGTATCCGGTATCGCACAAAAAAACCTCGGTTTAGCGATAGCACATTTTGAAAAAAGTGCTCTTATCGCTTCTTCGGCAGGTCTTTCTTCATTTGCTAGCTTCCTCGAAAAACAAATCGCTAACTGTCAATCACACCTCCAAGAGGTAGAAGATCTATTCCTAAAAACCAAAATCAAGTCCCAAAAAAGCTTCTCTATTTTGAGGCATAATTCCATCGATTCCTCTCTAGAACATGCCCTTGGCTACTTAGAGAAGAACATCGACGATTCAACTGAATGGACAGATTTTATGACCTCCTCTGGCCAAAGCACCAGCTGGACAAGCGCCTACATAGGAATGCAATTAGCGGAGATTGATAACTCGCATCCCCTGTTAAAACCGGTACTACAAAAGGTTATTTCAAAGGACTCCAATGCATTCAATGAGGCAATGATTCAAGACGGAGATTCGAGTAGTTTTCTCGTGGGTTTTCAACAAAAAATGGGCTATGCCACTGACCTATCACAGCGCGATTGGCTTGCCTTTATGAAGGCAGATGGCGGGTGGGTGACCTACCGAGATCCAATAGCTTTGCGGAAGAAATTAGATTTACCCGCTTCTGTTTCAGTGGAAGGTTGGACAAACTCACATGCCTGTGTTAGTGCAGCGGCCGCCTATGTTTTAGCGGGCATTCCATCGCTTAGATTAGACTTTGAAATAAGTTGTCTGCACCTGGCCTCCCTTCTAGAAAATAAAAACCATTGGAGTTCCTATTGGTGGACTAGCGATGTGTACGCGACCTCTTTTGCCATTCAAGCCTTAGCGCATCATTCCGAATTAAAAAGTCGTTGTGAAACGCCGGCGCTTTGGCTAGCCAATGAACAAGAAACGAGTGGCTTTTGGTCTAATCCAGCAACGCATGAACCGAGTGCTTTTTATACTGCTTTGGCGATTAAAGCCTTACTTACCTATGATGCCAAAGCATTCGATAAATCGATTACAAAAGGAGTGGACTGGATCTTAAAAAATCAGATGACAGATGGCAGCTGGCTAACGACCCGCATCCTTCGAATTCCGGCTACCGATGTTTTAGATCCGAGCACTGTTAAGCGATGGAGAAAAAGCTCCTTTGGCGTGAATTGTATTGTCGACGATCACAACCGACTATTTACTACAAGCACAGTGTTAAATACCTTACATCAATTGACAAAATCCACGGTATCATGCTAGTAAAAGAGAACATACAAATCAGGCCTTTTGACGAAACAAATTCCGTTTTGCAAATCGATGAAAATCGGCATTTGTTGATCAATCGCGCGACCACGGAATTAGTGCGCATTCTTTCCGCTGCGACAAGTTTAGAGGTAGCGCATAAAGTGTTTAATCAGTCATTTAATCAAACAATTTCGATGCAATCTTTTCGGGAATTGGTGGATGAAAAGTTAGGCGGATATCAAATTATTCAGGAGGATGCTGTACCTGAAAAACCGAGTCTTAAAAATGCCTATTTAAAACTAAAAATTCCTTTGCTGAATGCGCGCGTGGCCCGTTTCTTGTCTATTCCTCTTCAGCCCTTTTTCAAGCCATTGGTATTTTGGTTATCCGCGGTTGCGATGATTTTATTCTTACTCGGAATGGCAATAAGCTTCGAATCCCCTTCATTAAGCCAAGTAAATTACTTGAACTTGATGGCTTTGATTTACCCCACTATGCTCATCCACGAATTGGGTCATATTGCCGCCTGCGCTAAATATAAGTTAAAGCCGGGTGGCATCGGATTTGGATTTTATTTCATACTTCCCGTGATGTATGCTGAAATAACGAACATTTGGATGGGGAGTAAAGAGCAACGAATTATTGCCAACTTAGGGGGTATTTTTGCGGAGGTCTTGTATGCAGTAATTCTCAGTATTGTTTACCTAATTTCTCATTCCCCAGTCTGTTTATTCGCCTCTTTATCAATCAGCGTTTTTGTGCTGTGGGAGTTTAATCCTTTCGTACGCTTTGATGGTTACTGGTTATTGTCAGACCTAACGAATACCCCAAATCTACTGCTGAAATCTAAGCAGGTTTTATCCAAAGTCATGCGAAGATCTTTCCTTCATGCTTGGCAAAAAAATAGCTTTAAAATAACCGCGAGTCGCCGCGAAATGTTACTTTTTGCCTACGGCTTTATGAATACCTTTTTCATTTTACTTGTTCTCGGCTATACGCTGATTAGCTACCAACAAGAGATCCTCCGATTCCCTTTTTCACTCTACCAGATAGGCGTAAAAGTAGGTCAATTAAACCTGCACATTCGAGACCTACATGTTCAACTCATTCATATCCTACTGTTTTATATACTAGCCATTCGATTTCTAGTCAGTCAATTAAAATCACTGATTAGGTAATCTAAACTCCTCCCAAAACCTGCTTTAAAGGGTCAGCAAAATTGGGATTCATCAGACCCTCTAACCATTAATAACACCCCTTATGAAACCTGTAAAAAACAACATTACCCCAGAATTAATTGCGCTATTCGAAGTGGAAGAATTAGAAGAGCGTCTTGAGAACAAGTGGACGCTATCCACTAGTGCTACAACAGATGAGAAAGGCACGTCTGTCACTGCTAGCGCTAGTGTCCAATTTGAGTAATTGAATGACAGGGGGGCTCAGGCTCCCCTTTTTTAAAAGAAACATATGAAAAAATATAGTTATTCCCTCCTACTTCTGCTCCTAAGCTATCTAACTAGTTCGGCACAAATCTCCCTCAAGGGCCAAATTGTCGATGCCGAGACAGGCGATAAAATCCCTTTTGCTAGTATAA
>JBJOIV010000031.1:0-20551 GCA_046046955.1 Bacteroidota bacterium
CACCATCTTTCTCAATATACTGACGATATTCGTCTAAAGTAGTTGCACCAATCACTTGAATATCTCCTCGAGCTAAAGCAGGCTTAAACATATTCGATGCATCCAGTGAACCAGATGCTCCACCAGCACCCACAATGGTGTGTAATTCATCAATAAAGAGGATGACGTCAGTCGATTTCTCTAACTCGTTCATCACCGCCTTCATACGCTCCTCAAATTGACCACGGTATTTCGTACCGGCCACTAATGAAGCGATATCCAAGGTAACAACGCGCTTACCAAAAAGCACACGAGATACTTTCTTCTGCACAATACGTAAGGCTAAACCTTCCGCAATGGCCGTCTTACCTACACCTGGCTCACCTATCAGAATAGGATTATTTTTCTTGCGACGAGATAAAATCTGAGCAACACGCTCAATTTCTTTCTCACGACCTACAATTGGGTCTAATTTTCCATTTTCCGCGATTTTAGTTAAATCACGGCCAAAATTATCTAAAACAGGTGTTTTACTTTTCTCTCCTGGTTTTGCTCCGGCAGCACTTGCGCCTGAAGAACCCGCAGAACCTGATCCAGCGCTGTAAAGGCGTGAATCATCGTCGTTATCATCCGTATCAGAGCTAGCTTTAGGATTTGCTCCTTGCCCATTACCTGATTGAAATTCCACCATTTCTTTGATTAAATCGTAGTATACTTGGTATTTCTCCAAAATCTGTGTCGCCACATTATCCTCATCACGTAAGACAGCCATTAATAAATGATCTGTCTCTACCACATTGGTTTTGAAATACTTAGCCTCTAAATACGTCAAACGTAATACCTTCTCGGCTTGTTTTGTTAACGGGATATTTAACATATTCTCCCGATCAAATGAAGAACGGGTAGTGGAAGCGGTTGAATGTTCGATGCTTTGGCGTAAAGAATCCAAAGAAACACCTGAACGCAATAATAAATCAATACCAGGTCCTTGACCATCTCGAATCATCCCCAGCATCAAATGTTCAGTCCCGATGTAATCGTGACCTAAACGCAACGCCTCTTCTCTCGCTAGCGAGATGACTTCCTTCACTTTATTCGAAAATTTAGCCTCCATATCGTTCTATTTATATCTTCAATTTGGTGATTCAACCATTTGAACACCTAAATTGTTCCCTTTTACTTCAAAAAAGTCAAGGACTCTTTTCCGTGATTCATTAATAAATCAATAATAGATAGGTTTGGAACAAACTCAGACCCAAAACATTGCCTATAAGATCTATTAACATAGATTGAACGTTCTGTCCAATCCTTTTTAGCGTTAATCTCATTGAAATAACTTTTACCCTCAAATTCTCCAAATCTTTCCGTTTTTGTGTACTCGAATGGAGTATCTAAAATTCGATAAACAAAAGTTAAAAGTTCAATATTTAAATCTACTAAAAAATTCCTTTTTCTTGCAAAAATCTGGCTTAAATAAGGCTCAAAATATTCGTAAAAGGGAGCGTTACCATAAGCGGCTTGAATGGCACCTAGATGCTGTTTCATCCAGTTTTGGGAATAATCAATTTGAATATCCTTCGCTTTTATTTTCTGACCAGAGACATGCACTACCGGAATGCTTAAACGTTCCACACCATTAGCCCCTAAAATGAGGCAGCGATTCCGATAGGTTTGCTTTGGAAAATTCTCTTCGACCTCGAATACCAAGTCTGGATTCTGAAGTAGAAGCGACATGTATTCTAGACTTGGTAAATAATGAAGCTCAATGTGCATTCCCAAAAATAAATCGGATATTTGTGATTCGAAAGAACAAAGATAATAAGAATGAAAGCGTCTCCCCTGTTTCTGTACAAACTAATTGGCAAATTACCTTTGTCCCTGTTATATGGCTTCGCTTCCTTTTGTGCGTTCCTCTTTTATTACCTCATTCCTTACCGTAAAAAAGTCATTCAAGGAAATCTGAGAAATTCATTTCCAAAGGCCTCAGATAAAGAAATTAACCAGCTGACTTATCAATTTTACGGATACCTGACAGACCAATTAGTCGAGTTTTTCAAAGGTGTTTCCATCTCTAAGGAGGATATGTTAGCCCGTTTTGAGATTAAAAATGAAGAAATAGTTACTGATTTTATTAACAAAGGGATTCCAGTCATCTTAGTTGCAGGAC
The DNA here is from genome assembly GCA_046046955.1 of Bacteroidota bacterium. Classification (GTDB taxonomy): domain Bacteria; phylum Bacteroidota; class Bacteroidia; order Cytophagales; family Spirosomataceae; genus Aquirufa. The sequence goes on from JBJOIV010000031.1 coordinate 2,147, forward strand.
ATCAAGGAAACTGGGAATGGGCCATCCATCGTTTAGCTTTAAGTAAGAATCCGCATGATGTGATTTACCAAAAACTTAATAATTCCGCTTTTAACGAGTTTACGAAACAAGTAAGGTCCCGTTTTGGCCATGTGGTATTATTAGAAAAAAGGGAATCAGTTCTTTTAACAAGAGAACGAAAAGATATCCCACGTGTCATTTGTTTAGCTGCGGATCAAGCTCCACAAAAACCTGAATCGGCTTATTGGACTACTTTTTTGCATCAAGATACGGCCTTCTTCACAGGAATGGAACGCTTTGCTAGAGACTATCAATATCCAGTGGTTTTTGCGGAATTGATTCGAACAAAAAGAGGTAAGTACACGATGACCTATGAATTATTAGCCAATGTACCATTCGATGAACTTGCACCTGGCGAAATAATCGAGCGATTCGCTAGACGTTTAGAAAAATCCATTAATGCATATCCAGAACAGTATTTGTGGTCACACAGACGTTGGAAGCATACTAAACCGGATAAATTAAGCCTAAAGTGGTCTTAATTAAAATCAGAACATTCCCCTGCTCCTTCCCGAATAATCTCGAAATCGTCTTCCTTAATTTCTATAACACTCGATGGGGTATAACCACCCACTCCACCATCTAGGATTAAATCCACGGCATGACCGAGGCGATCAAAAATCAAACTAGGATCCGTATAATCTTCTAAATCTAAATCTTCCTGAGGCAAAGATGTCGTCAAAAGAGGCGATCCTAATAATTCGACAATGGAAAGAATTGGTTGATAATCAGGTATACGAATACCCACTGTTTTCTTGCCTTGAACTAAAATAGAAGGCACCTTGCTGCTAGCTGGCAAGACAAAAGTATACGCACCAGGCAGGTATCTTTTTAACGTCTTGAAGGCAAAATCAGAGACTTTGGCATAATTAGCAATTGAACTTAAATCAGCACAAATAAAAGAGAATCTATTCTTAGAGGCCTGAATCCCTTTAATTTCACAGATACGGTTGACAGCCTTCGTCGAATTAATATGGCAACCTAAGGCATACATGGTATCCGTTTTATAAATAATTACCGCATCCTTTTCTAAGGCCTTCACTATCTCATCTAGCGTAGATTGGCTGTTATTCTTATCGTATAAACGAATTAATTCTGCCATATTATTCGAAAAAATAATCCGTTTCTGCTTCTTCTTTTTCCTCCTTAACTTGATCAATACTCGCGTTAATCTCAAAGCCTACCAACAAAATCAGCGCAATAAAATAAAGCCAAACCATTAAGGCTATCAAGGATCCAATAGATCCATAAACCTTATTATAACTCGCAAAGTTCACCAAATAATAGGAGAATAAATTCGTCACTAAAATGGTCAAAATAGAGGCTGTAATCGACCCTACATTAAAAAACTTCCAACGTTTCGTGATAGCTGGAGCATAATAATAGATGATCGAAATCGTCAAAAAGAAGATGGCAAATATGAGGAAATAGGTCAGAATATTCAACAAATAAAAATTGAAATCATAATCGATAAGCCCCTTCCCTTTCAGATACCCAATCACTAATTTACCAACGATGAACACAGAGAATGCTGTGATCAACACAAAAGTCAACAAGAAGTTCAAAGAAACAGCAATCACTCGCTCCTTAATTAGACCTCTGTTTTCTTTGGTTCTGTACGTCAAATTAAATGACCTAATTAACGCCTGAATACCACTTGTAGATGCATAGAGGGCAAAAAGAAAACCAAATGACAATACACCTCCCGATTTCTTTCGGATCAAATCCAACAATAATTCGGTGAAATCCTTTTGCAAATTTTTCGGTATCGAAGACTTCAAAAAATTCACCATTTTGATATCAAAATTATCGACTGGGATATAAGCTAATAGAGAAAACAAAAAGATGATGGTAGGGAATACCGCCAACGTAAAGTTATAAGCCACTGCTGCAGCTCTTACATCAATATCGAAATGAAAGATTTTTTTATAAAGAATCGTCAAAATTCTTGCCAGAACATAATGTTCCTCACAATCCTTCCAAAACAACCTAACCTCTTTCCAAACCCTTCTAAGCATCACTTTTCTTTTCAATAATAGCCGAAATCAACCATTCAGGCGCTTTCACCACTTTTTTAGAAGCTAAATCCATAAAGACTAAAGTTGTCTTTCCTTCATGTAGCAACTCATCTACCTGATTATATATGCGATATTCGAACTCAATACGAGCAGAAGGCATTTTGACCAAGGTACAATCAACTCTCAATAAGTCATCATATAAGGCTGGTGCGTGGTATTTTGAATAATTCTCGTATACCGGCAAACCTATACCTGCATCCTCTAATACCTTATAACTGACACCAATATTCCGTAATGTCTCCACTCGAGCAATCTCATAGAAACGCGCATAATTTCCATAATAGACATAGCCCATTTGGTCCGTATCCGCATAACACACTCGATAAAAGACGCTATGAGTCAGCATATTAGTGAATTTTGTTTTTATCTAATGCTTTCTGGTAATCCGCTGCATTCTTCATGTGCTCCTCATAAGTTACCGCAAAAGCGTGATTCTCAGAAAAATCAGCCTTAGCACAGAAATAGAGGTAGTCATGGTGTTCTAAATTCAACACTCGATCGATCACATCACCAGAAACAATCGAAATAGGTCCTGGAGGCAAGCCCGTATTTTTGTATGTATTATACGGAGAACTTAATGCCGTATACTTACTAGTTACTCGCTTAATCGTAAAATCTTTCCACGCAAAAACTACCGTAGGATCAGCTTGAAGTGGCATATTGGCCTGAAGTCGATTCCAATAAACACCCGCTACACGCGCTTGTTCTTTCGAATTTTTAGATTCACCATAAACGATACTGGCTAAAATGGAAACCTGAACAGGTGTTAAGCCTAATTTCTGTGCTTCCTCTTTTCTTTTTGACGTCCAAAACTTCACATAAGCTTTATTCATCTTCTCCAAAAACTCAGGAAAAGTCGCCGTCCAATTCACCTCATAGGTATTAGGTACAAAAATCGCCGGGCTTGTTTCAGAATCAAAACCCCATTTTAGCATGAGCTCCGTTGAATCAAGAACGGCATAAATCGCAGCGGAATCATAAGCTGTCTGATGCGCTATTCGACCGGCAATATCTTCTTTTAAACGGAAGTTATTAATGACCACTTTATAGGCATCCTGACGTCCATTTCTTAGTTTACGAAGCAATTCCCAATTGCCCATCTCGCTATGAATGATGTAACGACCTGGCCTTACTTTATCTGGATACTTTAAAACTTTAGCTAAAAAGCGGAAACTCAATTGATCACGCACGATATCATGCTTCTTCAAGGTATCTAAAACCGATTCGTAGGTAGCTTTTTGAGGGATAAATAATTCAAAAGGCTTGTTTGCTTCTACATTAAAATTTGGCGTTTTAAAAACCTGCCAAACATAATAGGAGAACATAGCTGAAACCAAGCTAAATAAAAGAATGAATATTTTGATACGTTTATTCGTAACCATCTTAATCAATTTTAAAATCTAAGTTAAAGCGGGTGGAAAGGGTTTTTAAATCCTCCACAACCGGGTTTAAAAGAGGAATACCCTCTATGCGGCGAATAGCCTCTAATTCACGTTCTGGATCACCAGGAATCAGAACCTGCTTTCCTTCTACGGCTTTGGCAGATCTAAAACGACGAATCCATTTGTCCATATCCTGTGTAAAATCTTCAGCAGGCCTAAAGGCATCTACACGCATGGCACCTAGAAAATGCCCTGTCCCATTCCCCACTGTTTCACCAGCTTGCATAAAACCTGCTGTTGCAAATGGAGGAACCCAAGGTCCAAAATTTGCTCCAGAAAGTACCCCAGACAATATATCGACAATGGCGCCTAAACCATAACCTTTGTGCGAACCATGCTCGCGATCACCACCTAATGGCAATAAAGCTCCTCCATTTTTAATGGCAAAAGCATCATTGCATGGATCTCCATTCGCATCTTGCACCCAGCCATCAGGAGTGTTCAAACCTTTGCGTTGTAATATCTCTAATTTACCATAAGCCACTGCTGTAGAGGCAAAATCAGCCACAAAAGCGGGCTCCTCTTTAGCAGGAATCGCGACAGCAATGGGATTCGTGCCCAATAATTTCTCTTTTGAAAAGGTTGGAGTAACAAGCGGAGCTGCATGCGTCATTGCCCAACCAATCATTTGGGAAGGTAGTGCCTTCATGGCATGATACCCCGCAATTCCGAAGTGATTTGAGTTCTGAACAGCCACCCAACCGGTACCTGATAGTGCCGCTTTTTCACAAGCAATCTCCATAGCTTTAGGCGCCACGACAAGCCCTAAGCCTCTATCACCATCTAAAGTAGCAGTAGAAGGTGTCTCATGTAAAACTTTTACCTGAGGTTTTGTGTTTAATCTGCCGTGATCATAGAGACGCACATAACCAGCTAAACGAGCCACGCCATGCGAATCAATACCCCGCGCATCCGCAGACACGAGGACATCGGAAGCTAAATCGGCATCTTGTTCACTACAACCTATCGCTGTAAAAACAGAGGCCACGTATTTTTTTAATAAATGATAATCTGCCTGCATAGTAAAAACTAAACCACAAAGATAATTAGAACTATTGGTAATAATATTGCCAAAATGCACCTAAATTTGAATCAAAATTACATCAACAATGAACTTACTATCATCCGCCTGGTTTTGGTTACTTATCATTGTAGCCATCGTCATCATTCGTGACGTTTTCATTCAAAAAGCACATACCATTACACACAACTTCCCCATCGTGGGGCACTTCAGGTATTGGCTAGAACGTATTGGTCCTGAATTAAGGCAATACATTGTCGCCAATAACAGGGAAGAATTACCCTTTAATCGACAAGAACGTTCTTGGATTTATGCTTCTTCTAAGAACGAAAATAACTTACAAGGTTTTGGAACTGATCAAGATTTCAGCTCTCCCGGTTATATCTTCATCAAAAATGCGATGATGGGCTATAATCCTGCTAAGGACCATCTTTACCATCAAAATCCAGGTGTTTTACCCGCTGCTAAAGTGATCGGTTTATACCACAAACGGGCTAAACCTTTCAGACCTTATTCCATTGTGAATATATCCGGTATGAGTTATGGATCTCTATCTGCAAAGGCTGTCGAATCTTTGAATAAAGGAGCCTTATTAGCCGGATGTTACCACAATACCGGAGAGGGTTCTTTATCACCTTATCACCAAAATGGAGCAGATGTCATGTTAAACATTGGAACGGCATATTTTGGCGTTAGGGAACTAGATGGTCGTTTTTCGATGGAAAAACTGAAACAAAAAGTAACAGACAATCCCTGTATCAAAGCCATTGAATTAAAACTTTCACAGGGGGCTAAACCTGGTAAAGGAGGAATGCTACCTAAATCTAAAATCAATAAGGAAATCGCCGAAATTCGTCACATACCGATGGACAAGGATGCCATTTCCCCCGCATTTCACTCTGAATTCTCCAATGTACCAGAAATGGTCGACTTTATTGAAGCTATGGCAACTGAAACAGGTTTGCCTGTCGGTGTTAAATCTGCCATTGGTAAGCTGGAGCAATGGGAAGAATTAGCTGCCTTCATGGCTAAAACAGATAAAGGACCGGACTTTATAACCATTGATGGCGGTGAAGGTGGTACTGGTGCTGCACCTCATGCCTTCGCAGATCACGTTTCGATGCCATTTACCTTTGCTTTTGCAAAGATTTACCAAATCTTTCAGCGTCATAATTTAACAGATAAAATCTTCTTCATTGCCTCTGGTAAGTTAGGTTTTCCTGAAAAAGCCCTAATGGCCTTTGCCATGGGTGCTGATAGTATTCACATTGCACGCGAGGCTATGATGTCGATCGGTTGTATTCAAGCCCAAAAATGCCATACCAACCATTGCCCAACCGGTATTGCTACTTCCAATAAGTGGTTACAAGCAGGGATTGATGTGACACTAAAAAGTGAACGCTATTACCGGTATCATTACACCTTAGTCAAAGAAATTGCTGAAATAACCCATGCTTGCGGTTATGAACATCCTTGCCAAATGACAATGGACGACATTGAGTGGTCTATGGGTGATAATAACCGTACAATGGCCTTGTCTAAAGCACTAGGTTACACAAAAACAGACATTAGCTATTCCGGAATGGAAGAATTAGTCAAATGTCCACATTTGGGTGGTCTAAATGCAAGAAAACGGCTATCTTTGTAACATGTTATCAATATCTAATTTAAACTTCTATTTCGGAAGTCGCGCTTTGTACGAAGGCGCAAGTTTGCATATCAAGCCTAAGACTAAAATCGGTTTAATCGGTGCCAATGGCACAGGAAAGTCTACCTTATTACGTCTGATTTCAGGAGAATACACACCAGACGGTGGTACTATCTCTAAATCAGGTGATTGTACGATTGGCTTTTTAAACCAAGATTTATTATCCTATCAAACAGATGATAGCATCTTGAATGTGGCCATGCAGGCTTTTGAGAAGCAATTAGAACTTCAGAAAGAGATTGATAAAGTGCTTCATAAGATGGAAACAAATTATGAAGACAAAGACATCGATTTATTAGCTAAACTTCAAGAAGATTTCGAACGTTTAGATGGATATACGATCCAATCACGTACGGAAGAGATATTAGAGGGTCTTGGATTTAGTACAGATGATTTACACCGCCCTTTGAAATTATTTTCAGGAGGATGGAGAATGCGCGTCATGTTAGCCAAACTTTTGCTTCAGAAACCTGCCCTACTCTTACTCGATGAGCCTACTAACCACTTGGACTTACCGTCTATTGAATGGGTTGAGAAATATATTCACGATTACGAGGGCTCCATTGTTGTTGTTTCTCACGATCGCTATTTCCTAGACCGTACCATCGATAATATTGCCGAAGTTTCAGGCGCTAAAATCACTCTTTACCCTGGAAATTACTCCTTCTACATGGAGGAAAAGGCATTGCGTAATGAAATTCAGAAAGGTGCATTTGAAAATCAACAAGCTCAAATTCGTCAAACAGAGCGATTTATTGAACGTTTCAAAGCCAAAGCATCGAAAGCTAGACAGGTTCAATCACGAGTGAAAGCGCTCGATCGAATTGACATCATTGACGATGTGATTGATGAAAAAGCGAAAGTAAACTTCAAGTTCAATTTTGGAACAGAACCTGGACGCTTTATTCTATTCTTAGAACATATTTCTAAAGCTTTTGGAGAGAAAGTAATCCTTAAAAATACATCTGCAACCATCAACCGAGGTGACAAAATTGCCTTGATTGGTGCGAATGGTAAAGGTAAATCTACTTTGTTACGTATCATTTCAGGTACAGAACAAATCGAAGGAGAAAGAAGAACGGGACATAATGTGATCGAATCCTTCTTTGCACAACACCAGTTAGAAAGTTTAACGGTAGAAAATACCCTAATTGAAGAATTGAAGGCTACGGGAACGACTAAAACAGAGATGGAATTACGTTCCGTATTAGGCTGTTTCTTATTCTCCGGTGAAGAAGTCTTCAAGAAAATTAAAGTACTTTCTGGAGGGGAAAAATCACGCGTTGCATTGGCCAAAGTTTTGATTTCAGAGGCGAACTTTCTTTTACTCGATGAGCCGACGAATCACTTGGATATGCAATCAGTTAATATCCTGATTCAGGCCTTGCAGCAGTACGAAGGAACCTATGTAGTCGTTTCCCACGACCGCTATTTTGTGACTAACATAGCGAATAAGATTTGGTACATTGAAGATCATGAGATCAAAGAATATCCAGGCACTTTCGATGAGTACGAGACTTGGATGGCCACACGCGAAACATCAAAACCTGTCGCTGCAAAATCCGTAGCAAAACCAAAGCCGGAACTAGCACCTGTAGAGGCAAAGACACCAAATCAAGCGAAACAAATTGAAAAGTTAGAAGCAGAAATTATGGTGATAGAAAATAACATCGCCACTATCGAAGCCCAAATGGTCGATTTAGCTAATGCCGCGGATTACACGGGATTGAAGAAATTAGAAGCAGATCTAGCTGCTGAAAAGGAGAAGTTATCATCAACGACTGCATCCTGGGAAGCTTTAATTTAAATCACATGAAGACCTATTTATCGCTTTTGCTTTTAATAGGTCTTCCTTTATTAGGAATAGGCCAAATTCATACCAAAATTCACCATCCGAATATCAAGACGGCTTTTGTCAAAAATTCAGATGTCCTCCTACATCCTAATGTAGTTCTTAATTTAGGATCAGAGCAAAACTCAACGCTTCAATTCGATGATTTAGTCCTGAATTACCCCAATTACTACTTCAGATTAATCCATTGCCAGTCTGATTGGAAACCATCCCCCCTTTCCGATATTGAATACTTACAAGATTTCAATGATATTCCCCTTCGCAATCCGGAATCATCCATCGGCACAAAAGTTCCTTATCTGCATTATACCGTTCCCCTTCCTACTGTAAAAGTCAGTGGCAATTACGTAGCCATGGTATATAACAAGCGAAACAAGAAAGACACCGTTTTGTGTGTTCGTTTTTCGGTGGCGGAACAAATTATTCGTGTTAACCCTCAAATTTCCTATGCGAAAACAAATAACCTACGGGCAAGTCATCAAAGCGTAGATTTCAAATTAAACATACCTCCGTTTTTAAATTTTACGGGAGATGATCAATTATCTATCCAAATACGCCAAAACCACCAATCTGACAATTTGCTAAAAAAGCTCCCAACGGGACAATTTAATCAGCAAGACAACACGCTAAGTTTCCCTTTCTTCAGCCAAGAGAATGCCTTCCCTGGTTCCAATGAATTTAGATTGATTGATCTAAGAAGCTCACAACAAAAGTTAAACTTTGTTGATCACATTGAAACAGGTGAAAAGATAAATCGAATTAGTACGCAAGTAGAACAGGCACAAGGTCTATATCCCTATATTCAACGAAATGATTTAAATGGTGCTTTCGCCATCGAATCCTATGAAAACAGAGACAATGCCTTATACGCGGATTATGTCGAATGTACATTTCAATTAAAACCCATTGATAACCCTCAGTCCCTATTTCTAATTGGTGGTTTTAATGATTATCAGCTAGAATCAGCCCTTCAATTAAATTCCTCTACAGGCTATTTTGAACATACCACTTTATTGAAACAAGGCATTTATAATTACCAATATAAAAGCAAAAATCCCTCTAACACGACATTAGAGGGAAATTATTCTCAAACCGAAAATATATACGAGATACTCGTTTACTTCCAAAAACCAGGAACCAGATATGATTCGTTGGTGGGATATACGACGGTGGTTAGTGGGCAGTAGGTAGTCGCTAGTCGAAAGTCGATAGTCACTAGTCGAAAGTCACTAGTCGATAGTCCTTATACATTAAAGCGGAAGTGCATAATGTCTCCATCCTGCACCACATATTCCTTACCTTCTACACTTAACTTACCTGCTTCTTTACATCCTGCTTCTGTTTTATAAGCTACGTAATCAGCTAATTTTATCACTTCCGCACGGATAAATCCACGTTCAAAATCAGTGTGAATCACACCTGCTGCTGCAGGAGCTTTCCAGCCTTTTTGAATCGTCCAGGCACGAACTTCTTGAACACCCGCTGTGAAGTAGGTAATCAGATTCAATAAGTGGTACGAACTACGAATCAATTTATCTAAACCTGATTCTTTCAAACCATATTCTTCTAAAAACATCGCACGATCATCCATATCTTCCATTTCAGCAATTTGCGCTTCCAAGGCCGCACAAACTACGACTACTTCCGCATTCTCAGGTGCCACATTCGCTTTTAATTCATCCACATATTGATTTCCACCAGCAGAAATAGAGGCTTCATCTACGTTAGCCACATAGATGACAGGTTTATCAGTCAATAGGTATAAATCACCAATCGCAGCTTGACGTAAATCATCATCCATCACCACAGTTCTGGCAGATTTACCTTCTTCTAACGTTGCTTTGAATTGTTGTAATGCGGCTAATTCTGCTTTTGCTTTGGCATCCCCTGCTTTAGCTGCACGTTCCGTTTTAGAAATCTTTTTATCAACAGAATCCAAATCTTTAATCTGAAGCTCTAAGTCGATGATTTCTTTATCACTAACTGGATTTACACGACCTTCCACGTGAACGATATTTTCATCTTCAAAACAACGCACGACATGAATAATGGCATCCACTTCTCTAATATTGGCTAAAAACTTATTTCCCAAACCAGCACCAGTAGAGGCACCTTTTACAAGACCTGCAATGTCGGTAAACTCGATTACAGTAGGTAAAATACGGTTTGGTTTCACTAATTCTGCTAACACATTTAAGCGCTCATCAGGAACTGTTACAATCCCCACATTCGGTTCAATCGTACAGAAAGGGTAATTAGCTGCTTCTGCTTTATTAGAAGAAATAGCACTAAATAATGTTGATTTTCCTACGTTAGGCAATCCGACAATTCCACAAGTTAATCCCATAGTAATTTTAAAAATGAAAGCACAAAAGTACGGCTAAAAATCAAAAAGCCCCTGATTTCTCAGAGGCTTTTTAAAATATTTTAGAGGTAAATTATTCCCATTTTAAATCTGTTCCACCAAACTCATCCTCTTCTCTGTTAAACGATGAAAAATCTACATCTGGCATTAACTCCGTTTTCACATGATTAACAGCCTCGTTTAAGCCTTCTACGAACTTATCGAAATCTTCCTTGTACAAAAACATCTTATGTTTCTCGTATACAAAGCCATCTTCTTTTTGATGACGGCGACTTTCTGTAATCGTAATGTAATAATCTTGAGAGCGTGTAGACTTCACATCAAAAAAATACGTTCTCTTTCCAGCTCTAATACGTTTAGAAAATAATTCTTCTCTATCTCTTTCTTCCACGGCTATTTAAATTATGGTTTCACAATGTGTAAATCTACTATTTATTCTCATTCACTCAAAAAAAATCAAAAGAATTAAGCAGCCCTGCGTATAAGCGGAAATTTTTATATCCGAATTTAAACTGCCATCTTTACTAAAACCAAACACTTTTTAATGATAAAAATACCATCAATAATTCTATTGATTTGCACGTTTTTATCCCTAAATACCTTTTCACAAGATTTAGGATACGAAAAAGTGGGCATAGCCTCTTTTTATGCTAATTCATTTTATGGCAAAAAGACGGCCAGTGGCGAAAAGTTAAAAAAGACTATTTTAACTGCTGCGCATAAAAAATTCCCCTTTAATACCTTAGTGGAAGTAACAAATTTATCTAACCGGAAAAGTGTGATTGTTCGGATAAATGATAGAGGCCCCTACCGCAAAGGCCGCGTCATAGACCTATCAGAGGCTGCAGCGAAGAAATTAAACCTGAAGAAAATCGGATTAGTTCGAGTTAAAATTAAAATCGTTGGATTTGAGAATGAACTTATGCTCATTCCATACCAGAAACTAGCTCTTGAAAGCAATCCCAAGTTTAGCCGAAACTTCTATCAAAAATCACGTCTAAAATACAAGACGCATTACAAAATGAAGAAGAATGTTAAGCACAAAAAGTATATCAACAAGAAATATACAAAACGCTAGATCTACTTTCTTCTTGTCTCCAGGTATTGAATGAAGTCCTTTAAATTTTCCACGGGAATTCTTTTACCAACAATTTTCTTTTGTGCATCTAATACATAGACCATCGGAGTAGAATACACATCAAATCGATTTCTAAAATCGGTATAATACTCTTCCTTATTCGATGTTGGATTTATGTGAATGTCAATCCCATTTACCCAAGAATTTAATTTAAATTCCGTCAGGAATTTTTTCCAAGCCCCCTTATCCCGGCCAATACAGGCAGCTAACACACCTACATTCTTTGACTTGAAATATTCTTGTAATACGACGAGTTTTGGGGTTTCCTGCTTACAATGACTACAATCAGGATCATAAATAAAAACAACCGTATACTTGAAGGGTAACTCCCCTACTTTAATTTCTTTTGCGTTTACATCCGTTAAATACATTGAAGGAAATTGCTTACCAAGAAGCAATGGCTTGATAATAGCTATTCGTTCCTTCATTCTTCGAACCGTGCTTGTGTCCCATAAGGCCGGTTCCCCGATGTAATATTTCTCTGCTATATGAACGAAAGCGCCATCCGTACCTAGTATAGGGTTATTCTCATAAGTACTAGCAATTTTATAGATGATATACCGACGCACTTCGGTGTCTTTTACTTTTGATAATAGTATATCAGCCTCTCTTGCAATTGAATCTGATTCTTGAACAACTAAATCTTTGAAAAAACGCTCTAATTTACGTTGTAAAAAGGGTGTCCGAACCATTCTTTCATCCGCTAGATCCATGCCATCAAAATAATGCTTCTTATAATAATGGTACTGAAAAAGCTGCATTTTTGTTGTGTCCGCCTTATTTTTTAAAGAGCCACTGTAGACTGGTATTTCTGGATCAAAAGAAGACTCGATAAGCTTAGTAACAAATAAACGGCTATTGGAAGACTTCCATTGCTTTTGAAACTGCTGAACCTCTGCTATCAGACTCTGTTTTCGTGCTGGAGCTAAATTTGGTTGATTGATGGCGGTATATAAATCATTCATCCTTTTTTGGAAGGTATAAAAAGCCGAATTTTCTGGTGAATTCTGGAAAGTTATACTTTGCAAAATATTCGTTGTGTCAAGTGAGAATGAAAAATTAGGTTCTTCAACCACCAAATCAATAAACTTAGACTTGAGAAAAGAAATCAGGTAAAGCCCTTTAGGTAATTGATCGGTACCTTTAAAACGGAATTCCCCGTCCTCATTAGCAACTACGGTATCCTTAATTACCTGTTGATTATAGCCAAAATAATGCGCTAAGTACACCTCTGATTTAGATAGTCCCTTTATTTTACCTTGAATATCATACTGTCCAAAAGAAAACGTGGAGAATAGTAAAATAAAAAGAAACGATCCGAGTACTTTCATGAGATTAGAATAAATTTGTGACAACACTATCAAATTTACAATGTTTTTTATCCTTTCTAAAATACTTGACTTCCTACTTCAGCCACTATGTTGGATATTTTTACTTTTAGGAATCGCGTATTTTACTCGATTTTCTAAACGTTTACTCGCCATTACTATTGCCTTATTGTTATTGATGACGAATGGATGGTTCGTAAATCAATGTTATTTAGCCTACGAAACACCACAAACTAGTTTGAAAAAACCGTATCAATGGTGCATCATTTTAGGTGGCGGCATGATGCGATCAGGTGAGGGATACAGAACTGGTGAAACCGCAGATCGCTTTGTTCAACCCTTATTACTTTATAAAAAAGGTTTGGTCAAAAAACTGCTCATCACCGGGGGAAACGTCAATATTAAAGGTCTAAAGATAGATGATACCCAAGAGAGTAAAAAAGTAAAAGAGGTATTAATCGCTATGGGTGTTGCTAAAAAAGATATCTACTTAGAAGAAAATGCTAGAAATACCCATGAAAATGCCACGTACACGAAGAAAATGCTAGCCCCTTATTTGGCAGATGAAATGGTACTTGTCACTTCCGCCATGCACATGCCTAGAGCTAAAGCCTGTTATATCAAAGAAGGCATAAAAGTAGTTGTTTACCCTGCAGATATAAAGAAAAAGGATACCCCTTCAGGTATCCTCGATCTAGTAATTCCTCAAGAACGAAATCTGAGCAAATTCGCTGAATTAATCAGGGAAATGGCTGGATTCGTTATTTATCAAGTTGTTGGATTTGCCTAAGTAGACAAAATCTCAACCATCCGAATTAAGTCTTCTGAAACCGGTTTCTTCTTCGTAATGGTATCGTGGAATGGAGTATAAATCAACTGATTATTCACCACACCAGCCATTACATTTTTCTCGCCACGTAATAAGCCTTCAAGAGCACCTAAACCTAATCTACTTGCCAAAATACGATCATAAGCCGTAGGAATACCCCCTCTTTGGATATGACCTAGAGTAGTCACACGAATATCTAAATTCTCATCCATTTTATCTTTGATATTCTTCGCAATTATTTGAGCGTTTCCTTCTTCATCACCTTCGGCAACGATAACTATCGAAGAAGACTTCTTCTTATCAAAACCTTTCTGAAGGACAGTAGCAATATCATCCACAGAAGTTAAATTCTCTGGAATCATCACCGATTCAGCACCGCCCGCGATAGCACATTGGATGGCGATATAACCTGAGTCACGACCCATCACTTCGATAAAAAATACGCGATCATGTGAATCTGCCGTATCACGAATTTTATCCACCGCATCTAACGCTGTATTTACCGCGGTATCAAATCCAATGGTATAATCTGTTCCGTAAAGGTCATTATCAATCGTTCCAGGAGCACCTACTGTGGGTATTTTATATTCATTGTAAAATATCTCAGCCCCCGTAAAAGTACCATTACCACCGATAGCGACTAAACCTTCTATACCTAATTCTTGTAATTTATCGTAAGCTTTTTTACGACCCTCAGCGGTCATAAACTCTTTAGAACGAGCTGACTTTAATATAGTACCACCGCGTTGAATGATATTGCTAACCGATTGAGAATTTAAAGGAATAATATCCCCTTTTATCATTCCATTATAGCCTCTCACAATTCCATAAACCTCCACTCCATGGTAAGCAGCACCTCTAACTATCGCACGAATACAGGCATTCATACCTGGTGCATCCCCTCCTGACGTAAATACAGCTATTTTCTTCATCTCTTGTATTTATATTTTCTTAGACCTATTAATCTATCAAAAATACAATCTTTCTCTCTTTTTACCTTCATTTTTACTATTAAAAAACTAATAAAAACGTAAATTTGGGAGAATCAAATCAAATTTTATTCCGCTTATGAACGCAAATGAATTTTTATACGCCTATCTAAATAATGCATCACCCACTGGTTTTGAGGCGAGTGGCCAAAAGATTTGGTTAGATTATATCAAGCCCTTCATCGATGAAAAAATTATTGACACGTATGGAACAGCTGTAGGTGTTATCAACCCAGGCCAACCCTACAAGGTTGTAATTGAGGCACATGCGGATGAAATCTCCTGGTTTGTTAATTACATTGATGATAACGGTTATTTATTTTTACGTCGTAATGGTGGTTCTGATGCCTTAATTGCGCCTTCGATGCGAGCAAATATTCATACGAAAGACAAAGTAATCAAAGGAGTTTTTGGCTGGCCTGCGATTCATGTGAGGGATATTGCCAAAGATAAAGCTCCAGCTGTATCTGATATTTTCATTGACTGTGGTGCAGCGAATAAAAAGGAAGTCGAAGAAATGGGAATCCACGTAGGAACAGTGGTTACCTTCGAGGATGGGTTGATGGAATTAAATGGTAAGTATTTAGTCGGTCGTGCCTTAGATAACCGGATTGGAGGTTACATGATTGCGGAGGTGGCCAGAAAAATCAAGGAGAATACTATTCAATTACCATTTACACTTTACGTAGTTAACTCAGTGCAAGAGGAAATTGGTTTACGCGGCGCTGAAATGATCGTACGTCGATTGAAACCTGATTTAGCGTTCATTACAGACGTTACTCACGATACGCAGTCACCGATGTACAACAAGAAAACACAAGGTGATATGTCATGCGGTAAAGGTCCTGTCATCTGTTATGGTCCTGCGGTACAGAACAATGTTCGGGATTTCATTATTGAAGTGGCAGAAGAAAATAAGATTGACTTCCAAAGACAAGCCGTTTCTCGCTCGACAGGAACAGATACTGACTCCTTCGCTTATGCCACGGAAGGCGTGGCATCTGCCCTAATTAGTTTACCCTTAAAATACATGCACACGACTGTAGAGACTATCGCTAAGGACGATATGAACGCGGTAATCGAGTTAATCTATCAATGCTTGTTGAAGTTGAAGGGGAATGAGGATTGGAGGTATTTTAGTTAGTCGCTAGTCGAAAGTCACTAGTCACTAGTCGCTAGTCGAAAGTCGCTAGTCTACCAATAATTTATATTACAATTATAAATCCACTATTGAATGACTAGCGACTAGTGACTTTCGACTAATTGACTTTCAAATACCTCGCAAAAAACTCATACGTCCTCAACATCTGATCAATGCGTTGACGATTATTACCTGAGCGAGTCAATTCATGGGTACCACCTGGGTGGCGAACATATTCGACCTCGCGACCTAATACCTTTAGACTTTTGTACAACATCTCACTTTGGATAACACCTGTACGCAAGTCGTTTTCGCCATGGAAAATTAGCAAAGGAGTTTTGATATTCTGCACATAAGAATACGGTGATTCGCGATCTAGAATCGCTTTCGTGGTTTTTTCCCAAGGATATCCTCCAAAATAGTTAGGAACTAAACGCCAGGCATTTCCTTCACCCATGAACGTTGTTAATTCATAAACGCCACGTTGCGCACAAGCTACTTTGAAACGATTCGTGTGTCCCACAATCCAAGCGACTAAATAACCGGCATAAGATCCACCTGTTACGGCTAATTGGGTAGTATCGGCCCAGCCTTCTGCGATAGTTAAGTCTAAGGCTTTCATCACATCGGAAGTAGGTCCAGCACCCCAATCTTTCACATTAGCGGCTAAAAAGTCGGAGCCATATCCCCCAGAACCACGTGGATTAGCGTAAACGATTCCCATACCTTTGGCTGCATAGTACTGAAATTCATGCCACATGCTGGCTTCTCCCGTTCCCCACATAGCCGATGGACCGCCATGGATTTCTAATACCAATGGATATTTCTTTCCAGCGATATAGTTTGAAGGCTTCATTACCCAATAATCCACTTTCAAACCTTTGGCATTCGTAAATGTGTGTTTAGTCGGTTTAACAATTTCTTTTGTAGCTAACCAGTCCACATTCAAAGAAGTGAATCTTTTTTCGCCAACAGCTGATTGTAGGTAGATTTCAGACGGGTTATCAATCCCTGTTTTGGCGTAAACAAAACCCGTGCTTGTTATATCAAAACCTAAAACTCCTTCTGTATAGCTAGTAATTTGCTTTAGTTCTTTTGAATTTAAATCATAGCTATACATCGGTGCCCCTCCTTGATCTTGTGCGGTAAAGTAGAGTTTAGATTCATCTGAAGACCACTTAACTTGAGTGATCACCCGATCGAAAGGTATTTTAATCGACTTTGCCGGTTGACTTACCGAAATGACATGTAATGAGGCATTTTGTACACCTGTTGACGTAGCTTCTTGAAAACCTAGCCACTTTTCAGATGGAGAAAGAGTCAAATTAGACATCTTATAACCTTTCTTCTGATAAACTATTTTGTTATTTAGTCCAATATAGGAATCTAAAACCTTATCGGGATGTGCAATCGAATCCGCAGGAACGATGGCAAAAATACCCTGACTTGAAATCTCGAAATCCGACCAGCGTTGTAACGGATTATTCACTAATTCTGGTTTACCTGTTAAGTTCGTTTTAAATAAAGCGGGCAAAGGTAATTCAGAGGTAGTTGAGGCTTCTTCTTGAAAATTTAAGCGATTAATCACTTTCGCCTTTTTATCCACTTCATTCTGTGCTAAATATGCTCTAACTTCTTCAATAGAACCATTTGGATTCGCTTTGGCCTTCTTAGAAATCGCTGAAAGCATCGGTTTTTCCATAGTCCAAGAAGGAATCATCCCTTTCTTGTTATAAACTGAATCAGCCAGGAATTCCTTCAAAGAGATGGAAGATTGAAAATAGATTCCCTTCCCATCTGCGGACCAAATAGGATTAGACGCGGCAAACGGAACGCTCGTAATAGCCTGCGGCTCCCCTCCTGCTAAATCTAATACATAGACTTGTGATTTAGCTCCCATATCTCGCGTAAAAGCAATTTTAGAACCATCTGGGCTCCAAACAGGCGAAGCGATGGAATATTTACCAGAAGTTAATGCACGAGATTCACCTGTCAACAGATTACCAAGGTATAAATGCGTTTGGTAAACGAAATCATTCTTCTTATCAGGATCATCTACAATCGAAGTAATCGTATAAATAAATTGATTTCCCTTAGGGGATACAAGCGGCTTTCCGGCCGTTTTGATTTTTAATAAGTCGGTAACTTGGATTTTCTCTTTTGGACTTTGGCCTAAAACGCTAAATGCGAAAAGAAGTAGAAATAGGTGTTTCATAGATGAAATGTCTAGGTAAAAAAAATGCTCAGCATCCGGGGACACTGAGCATAAAAATACGAGTTAATTCGATTAAATCAATTTCAAGATTTCTTCTCCGATAGCATCGGTTCCTAAAATCATCGATTTATCTGTTGTTGCATCCGCAATATCACCTGTACGGAAACCTTTCTTCAATACTTGATCAACTGCATTGATAACTACCTCTGATTCAGCTTTCATGCCAAAAGAAATATCTA
>JBJOIV010000032.1:0-20092 GCA_046046955.1 Bacteroidota bacterium
AGCTAATACCTTGAGTTTAGTTAATTCCACCATCGGTACGCCATCTTTAGTGTTAAAAAATGGAGATGCAGCTGCATCCTATTCAGATATTGCACAATTAAAAATGGGCTGGTCTGGTAGCGCAGCCGGGAAAAGTCAATATGCTCATTTCATTCATACGAGACATAATGCTGGTACAAATGGAAATGCAATCGATTTTTATTTATCAAATGGTACTGCTGATAATACAATAGCAAACGGGTCTACTTTGGCAATGACCCTTACGAGTCCAGGAGAGATATCTATCCCTGGCACAATGACTTCATCAGGCTATGTGACCTCTTCAGATAGTCGACTAAAAACCAATATTGTTGATATTTCTAATGCGTTGGATACATTGAGTCTATTGAGACCAGTTAAATACTTAAAAAAATACGATTTGCCAGAATCCAATTATCGGAAAAAAGAACTTGGTTTTATTGCTCAAGAAGTACAGCAAGTTTTGCCTTATTTAGTGACCGAAGGTAACGATAAAGATAAGCTTCTTTCACTTGATTATATTTCCATAATTCCCTTGTTGACTAAAGCAATTCAAGAACAAGAAATTAAGTTCAAAAAATTAAATCAGGAGAGGGATTTACTTGAAAATAGAATGCAAAAAATTCAACTACGTTTATTGAAATTAGAAAAGAATAAATGAAAAGACTAATTGTACTTTTCTTGTCAATTACATTTTTTGCAAAGGCCCAAACCGGCATAGGTACCACTACACCCAATGCTTCAGCAAAGCTGGATGTCTTTTCAACGAATAAAGGATTTTTACCGCCACGAATTGCCCTTTTAAGTACAACAGATGTGGCAACCATTGCATCACCGGCGACCGGTTTAGTAATTTATAATACTGCCACTGCTGGTTCTACCCCTACGAATGTTCTTCCAGGATATTATTATTGGGATGGGTCTAAATGGAATGGTTTAGTAGACCAAAGTTCCCTAAACTCCTTCAGTGGCTACGTCCCTAATTATGCGCAATCAAATGCGAGTTCTGTAACTAAAAGCTCAACAGGTGATATCGTGGTAAGTCAAGCGATTACCACCTCAGGAAGGCCTATTCAAATCATCGCTACTGGAGATGCAAATCCTGCTCAAAATGGCGCTTGGGTACAAATACAGTTATACAGAGATGGTACGGCAATTGGTAAAAAAATTCAAGCAGAGTCTTCAGCCTTAAACGAAAATATTCCCTATTGCTTAAACTATATTGATGCTCCAACAGCCGGCACTTATACGTATTCGGTTAAAATAGTGGGCGGCGGTGCAGGAGGTTTTGCTTTTGGCGAAGCTGATGGGAACCAAATCACGTTATTAGAATTAGGTGCATGGAGTGCTGGAACGATGCCAGTAAGTAAAGGAGGCACTGGAAATTCGAGTTATACGACGGGCTCATTATTATTCAGCGATGGAACAGCGATTGCACAGAATAATTCGAAATTGTTTTGGGATAATACGAACAATCGCCTAGGTGTAGGAACCGCAACTCCGGATGCCTCTTCCATCGTAGACATGAGTTCAACTAGCAAAGGTTTACTGCCCCCTCGTGTTGCCTTAACTTCTAAAACCGGAACATCATCTCCTGTGGCTTCTCCTCAAACCGGATTGATTGTCTACAATACGGCATCCGCCGGCACAGGTGGAGATGCGATAACACCGGGGTATTATTATTTTAATGGGACCATTTGGACTAGAATGGATCCGGAAGGTTGGTCGACTGGAGTTCCTGTTACTTTTGGCGCACCATCTGGCTCCACGGCACCTACAAAAGGAACGACTAGTATAGATTATGTACGCTATAAAAATATAGGAGGAAAAGAATATGAAGTTGAATATAATTATGCCCAATCAGTCGTTTCAAACAATGCGGGTAATGGCGATTATTTAATTTCACTACCTGGTGGATTACAATTTGACTATACTGCTCCAGGGCAAACAGCTTATACAGGAGCAACAGGTGTTGGCGCAATTAGCGCAAGACTAACATCCGCTTTTGGAGATTTATATCATGTTAGTGCACATAACGCAACAACTGCAGTTCCATATGATGCCACCAGATTTAGAATTCATACAAATAGTTGGGGGACGGTGGGATGGACATTCTATAATTATACGTATTATCAGCTAACCGTTACTTCAGCCGGTTTTAAAATGACCTTCAAATTCAAAGCATTGTAATATTTGCTAAATTTGCCTCATGAAACTAACGCTATCCACCCTCATCGCCATATTAGCCAGTATGCTTTACCTGATTGTCTATTTCATTCCGGACATGGGTGGATCGGACGTGATGGGCGCGCAGTGGTTGTATGCGAGTAGCTTGAGTTTAGTGCTGGTTGGATTCATCGGTATTCGCTATAAGGAATATTCGGAGGCGATTAGTCAGGTGTTTGCCTACAAGTTTACGCTGGTGTTTTCGTTGTTGGTTTTTTGGGCGATCGGGTCTTACTTTTATGCGATAAATCCGACGGAAACGTTAGTCACTTTGGCCCGTCTGATCACTACCTACTTTGTTTTCATTAACCTGTCCATTCTGTTTTATCAGCAGGACCGCGCCGTTTTATTTACGGGGATTGCCTATGGAATTACGCTCCTATTATTCTTCGATGCGGTCTATATTTTGAAGACTTTTTCGGCGAATTTGCGCACGATGAATTTAGATGCCGCGATCCTAGGCATTAATAAATACCACGGGAATAAGAACGTGACGGCTGCTAGTTTGCTCATAATGATTCCGTTTGCGATGTATGTGATTATGTCTTCCAAATGGCTAGGCAGAATCGCGGGGATTATCGCTTTATTTCTAGGCGTTTTTGCCCTCTTTTTATTGAACACCCGTTCGACCTATGTGGGCTTCGCGCTGATCACGGTGTTGTTTTTTGTGGGGCTTATTTGGCAAAATAAAGCGGCTTTAAAATCCGCACTTCTATTCTTCTTGCTTCCAGCTGTAGTAGCGATTTTCGTGTCGAACGCTCGCTTAAAATTAGCAGTAGCGGGACAAGAGAGCTCAGGAGGTTATGGAGCCGTTACGAAACGTATCGGCGATATCAATATCGCAAGTGAGCAGAATTCGCGTATCCACTTGTGGGGAACGGCGCTGGATTACTCCATGAAACATCCTATTCTAGGCGCCGGTTATGGCAATTGGAAATTAGCCTCGATTCCCTACGAGCGCGAAGTGGCGAATGAGCTTTTTGTGCCGTATCATGCGCACAATGATTTCATTGAAATGTTCGCGGATTTAGGATTGATAGGAGGGCTTTGTTTCGCTGGCATGTTCTTGCTTTTATTGTATTATACGTTTGAGTTCTTGCGCACAAAACGCGGGGATCCGCTGATGGTGATCATCGCCTTTTTAGCGGTGACTTGCTATGGAGTGGATGCGCTTTTGAACTTTCCAGCAGAGCGGACGGCGATGCAGTCGATGCTGTCATTAGCGGCGGCATTGGTATTGATTCCTTTGGAAAAATCTGCCCGAAATTTCAGTGCGATGCCGATCATTTACCTCGTATGCGGCGTCGCTCTTTTAATCCCATCCATCTACGTGGCGAACGAGACTTTTGAGTCCTTAAAGATCCAAAAATTCGTCATGGGCGAAGTAAACGCAGACCCGAAGATGGCTACCATTGATGTGGAAAAGCTTCCAGATATCCCTAATTTGTCTTCGTCGACATTACCTATGAAGGCAATGATGGCGCGTTATTATATCCGCGATAAGCGATTTGATGACGCATTAAGAGTGTTGAAAGAAAGTGAAAACGATAATCCTTTCTTGCATTATAATGACTTCTTGCGGACATCGATTTATGCCTCCTTGAACAAGATGGATTCGGCACATTATTATGCCAAACTTGCCTTCGACGCCTGGCCGCGCGCATCGAGCTATTACAAGAATATGATTTTTACGTCGGCTAAATTGAAAGACACGAATGAGATAAAGCGCGCTTTGCAGGTTTCTTTGGACGTAAATAACAATAACGCCCTGACCTGGAATCAATACATGTTGGGTATGTTTGAGGTGAAACAAGGGGCGGACAAAGGGCTATTAGCTACTTTGGAAAAAACACTTAAAAACTTCCCAGGGGATACAGCTATCTTGAATTCAACCGCTAGCATGCTGCGTGGTGGAAGCCGAGATTTACGCGGCCTGACAGCGAAGGGGAATAGCCTTTTTTTGAAAGGGAAATACCTCCAAGCGGCTGCGATTTATACCGAACTTTCGAAGCAAGATCCTGAGAATTTCTCTCATCTAGAGAATGTGGGAATCTGCTATTATGCGGGCAAACGTTTTGCGGAAAGTTTGTTCTATTTTGCCAAATCCGAACAACACCCCGGAAACAATACCGGCAAATCTGCGTACTTTGCGGGCATGTCTCAGATTTCTACAGGTAAGAAAGCGGAGGCATGCGCTAGTTTCGCACGAGCAAAAGCAAAAGGATATCCGGATGCCGCAGCGGTGATTGCACAATATTGTAAATAAGAAAAATGAAGAAATTATTACTCGGACTATTGTTCTTAAGCGGGACTTTGGCAGCACAAGAAAACGATAAATCCCTGGTCATCATCGGAGGTCCTACGGATTTATGGACGAATAACCGCGGAACCGCAAAGGACGAATTCAATGCCTTCACGAACTTAGGCGTTCAATTCTCGAAGCGCAAAACGGCGAGCATGGATGTCGTTTATACAGGTTTGACAGGATTCAAGGGCAATTTCTTCAGCCCAGGTGAGTGGAATGGCAAATTTATCTCAGCTAACGCGAGCATGCGTTACTTCTTCATTCCTCGCAAGAAAACATCGGTTTTAAAACCATTTTTCCAAATAGGCGCCGAGGCTTTCGCCCGTCGCGATTATGGCTTCCCTGGAAATGCCTATGAACTAAGCGCAGCCGGGGGAATTGGTATCGATGTGAAATTATCGAAAAGACTTTCCATCATCGCTCAGTCGAACTTAGCTATTCCGATGGCACAGTCGACAGAGGCAGGAGTTAAAATAGCTTCTGTGAGAGGGTCTAATAATAGCACGTCTTTTGGCCTTGTTTATCATTTCGGATGGAAGGCAGCAAAGAAGAAAATGGATGAGGAGGCTGCTAAATTAGCGGAAGAAGCAGCGGCGAAAGCGGCAGCGGAGGCTGCAGAGCAAGATCGCTTAGCTCAAATTGCGGCTAACAAGAAAGCGGCAGAGGAGGCAAAAGCAAGAGCAGAAGCCGTAGCGAAAGCAGAGGCAGAAGCGAAAGTGAAAGCGGAGGCAGTTGCGAAGGCAGAGGCGGAAGCAAAAGCAGCGGCTCAATTGAAATTAGATCAAGAGGCGATGGCTGAAACGACGATCCTTTACATGAATAATAAGTGGGAATTAACGGAAGAGTCCGTGGCGAAATTAAAAATCGTAGCCTCAGCGTTAATCGCCCGTCCTGATATTAAAGTTCGGGTGGATGGTCACTCCGATGCTTTTGGAACATCTAAAAATAATTTAAAAGCGTCTCGCTTCAGAGCACAAGGGGCGGCAAATTTCTTAATAAAGCAGGGAGTTGAATCTGCGCGTTTACAAGTGAATGCCTATGGAGAAGACAAGCCGGCGGCATCGAATAAAACGAAGGAGGGGATGGCCCTAAACCGCCGTATTGAAATTAGAATAATCAAATAATAAATTTCAATTTTTAAAGCCTATATTTAGGTTTTAAAATCTAAAATTGAGATTTATACATGGGATCAGCTAGCAGATACTTTTACTTTAGGGTATGGGGCTGGCTGATCCTATTTTTTTGTGTAGCCTTCAACGGTACGGCTCAGTGCAATGTAAACGACCCTTACGATAAGCTCATCAGTGGATATCACGCTTCGGTCGCGATTAAAAGTACCGGGGAATATTCTATTTGGGGAGCGAATATGGCCCCTACGGGTTTAACGGGCCAGCTGACCCCGCTCGAAGTAAATAGTACAAATTATTCAGGCCTATCTGGGACTATATACAAAGCCGGAATCGGAGGAACAAACACTGGAGCCTCTATCGACCAAGCGGTTGTATTAACCTCCACCGGCCTTTTTGCCTGGGGTGCAGTAGGTTCACTCTTTAGCCCCTCGCTTACGACGTCACCTGGAGTCGCGCAAATCACCCCTCCTGTCGGCTCTTCCTCTATCGGCCTGCCTACTGGCTTAGAGCCATCTGACGTAAAAATGCTGTTTGCAATGTATAGAACCCTTATTTTATTAAGTAAAGCGGGGGATGTATATGTGCTGGGCTATTTGTCTGGGGCTTTGGATGGAAATGGAGCGATGCAGGGAACGACCGGAATGAACTCCTGGCAGCGAGTAAAAATAGATCCTACCACCTATTTATCTGGCGTAAAGGCCGTTCGCGGACATGTTGCGAATACGAATTACAATGCTTTGGTCGCTGAAACGAATGATGGGAAGATTTATACTTGGGGGAGCACGACCTTTTTAGGAAATGGGACAGGCGCCTCTTATCGTTCCTATGCGACTGAAATGACCCTGCCAGCTGACGTGAAAACGAAGGGAATCAAGATGATCGGTGTGACTGGAGGTATCACAGGCGGCAGCTCCTATAATACCTATTATGTACTTAGCAATTCAGGTAATCTCTACGCGATGGGGGATAATAAAAATTACCAGTGCGGTGCCTTTACCCGAGATTTAGTCCACTTGAATTGGGTTCAAGCCCAAAAATCTTCAGCACCTAATGACTTTTTGACGAACGTTATCTTCCTCACGGTCCAGGAACACAGTAACTCTGTTCCTGCTGCGTCTGCCATTACAAAAGTAGGAGATCTGTATTCCTGGGGATATAACGCCCGCAATATGCTGGGCAGACCGGTGGAAAATGCCTCCTACGATCCCGGACTTGCAGGCGGGTTTACGCAAGGAACGGACAAGGCCCTTTTCGCCGAAATGGGCGGCCACACGCTTCTTTACGTAAAAGAGGGAAGCTCGAAGTTTTGTTATGTAGGACACCGGATTAACGGGAGTATGGGCGACGGGACTTCTTTTGATGCCAAAGAACCCATCTTCAACTGCGACCAAACACCCACCATCGACCTCTGCGGCTCCGTTCCGAATGTCTCAGACACCACGACTTCGACCATTAACGCCAGCCCAAAAGTCATCAAGGCAAATGGAAAAGATTATTCCACCCTCTTTGTCCAATTAAAGGATTTCAAAGGAAATAACTTAACCGGTAACGGAGGCTTAGTCACCATCTCCTCCACCTTAGGAACCGTTTCGGCCGTGGTGAACAACAATAACGGAACTTACACAGCCATCTTAACCGGCGGAATTACAGCCGGAACGGCGATCATCAGCTTCACCATTAATGGCGCAAACGCGGTCCAAACTGATACCGTGACCATATTGCCCTACCTCTGGCCGGGTTCCATAGAATCCGATCAATCCCTGTGTTATCCGGCTAAACCCTCGCAGTTAACTTCTAAAGTAGATGCCTACGGCGTCCCTAGGCCTATTTCCTATATTTGGCAAGTCAGCACGGATAATATTTCGTTCACCCAAATACCTGGTGCAACGGCGAAAACCTACCTGCCACCCCTCTCAAAAACGGTTTATTATTACCGCCGAGGCGTGCGTAGTGCATTAGATAGTCTCGAGTTCACAAATTCCGTGGTGATCCGAACCGAAGAAATTGCGGGCGGAAAATTAACGGGAACAGGGACTTTCTGCGGCGATAAAAACAGCCAGTTGATGAAGCTGAGCGGGCATATCGGGACGATTGCAAAATGGCAATCTGCTGACACACCCGACTTTTTAGTGGGAGTCGCGGATATTGCGAACACCGACTCTAGTTACACCGCGACGAATTTACCTAACACGAAATACTTCCGGGCGGTGATCACCCAGCCTGTCTGTGGCACGGCCTACAGTTCCGGAACGGTCGTCGTCATTCACCCCATTCCTGTGTTGAGTTTTGTGCCTAATCCAGCCGAAGTGGTTCGCTGGTCCACTTTAGTGATTACGGCCTCTGGTGCAGATCGCTATGCTTGGTCGCCTCGCTATGGATTATCTGCGGTGGACAAAGCGGTGGTGAATGCAAATCCATTGAAGACGACCACCTATTCCATTAAAGGCACGAATAATACAGGTTGCAATAGCACAACCTCGCTTACGGTGACCGTTTTATCAGCGGGAACGTTGGATACAGACGGAGATGGAATTTATGATGAAGACGAAGAAAATCCCTTAAAATACAAGCCGGATTGTGATGGAGATGGCATTGAAAATAGGTTAGATCCAGATCCTTGTCCGTTCTTCGAGCCACAGGGAATTTCGCCGAATGGAGATGGTAAAAATGATGTATTAATTTTCGAAGGCCTTTTAACGAAGCCCATACCGAACCATATCTCAATCTTTGACCGCATCGGTAGCCTGGTTTATGAGACGGAGAATTACCAAAATAATTGGGGAGGCGAAACATCTAAGGGCACTGAGTTGTTTGAGAAAACGGGTTCCGTTCCGGATGGAACCTACTATTATATTTTGGACTTTTATGACAAAAGGCCTACCGTGAAAAATTTTGTATATGTCTTACGTAACGTTAAAAAATGATGATTGAATCGTATTTTGCTACCATCCCTAGTGCACACCGCGGCTTGATTTTAGCTGGAGGAATTATGTTGTTTTGGTTAATCGAAACCGGCATTCCCTTGGTGAATTTTAAAGGGAATAAGTGGGCTCACGCAAAGCTCAACCTCTTTTTAACCTTCACGACGATTGCGATTAATTTCCCGTTTGCCGTGCTATTAGTCATGGCGAGCGACTGGACGACCTCAGCGAATTTCGGAATTTTACATTGGTTTGCGATGCCTAGCTGGGCCTTTTTAATCGTGGGTTTATTGCTAATGGACTTAGTGGGGGCTTATTTAGTGCATTTGATCGAGCATAAGATCAAGGTGCTTTGGAAGTTCCACATGGTGCACCACGCGGATACGCAGGTGGATACAACGACAGCAAATCGCCACCATCCAGGAGAGAGTGTGATCCGTGCGGTCTTTGCCATTTTAGCCATTTTAGTCTGTGGCGCGCCTATGTGGATTGTGTTTTTGTACCAAAGCCTTAGTGTCGTTCTTTCTCAGTTCAATCATGCAAACATTCGTTTGCCTCTTTGGTTAGATACCGCACTTTCGTATGTGATCATCTCGCCTAATATGCACAAAGTGCACCACCATTTCGAGCGACCACAAACCGATTCGAACTATGGGAATATCTTCGCTTTTTGGGATCGCTTGTTCGGGACTTTCGACGCGACGCCGATGGAGAAAATCAAGTATGGCTTAGACGTTTTAGAAAACGACAAAGACCGCTCATTCGCTTACCAATTAAACCTGCCTTTTAACCGAAATATCAAAACAGACGAATGAAAAAACTCTTAATTCTTTTCTTGCTTCCGCTTTCGCTAGCGGCGCAAGTTTTATCTCCCGTAGTTCAACCTACGGCAGATTTTGATCTGAAAAAACTAGAGGCCATCGATGCCTTAGTGAAATCCTACGTAGAGAAAAATCACCTAGTGGGTGCAGTTACACTAATCGTTAAAAACAACCAACTTGTTCACTACAAAGGACATGGCTATGCGGATTTGGCAACCAAAAAACCGATGCCTGCTGACGCGATTTTCCGCATCATGTCCCAGACGAAAGCGCTGACAAGCTTAGGCATATTGCAACTATTCGAGCAGGGGAAAATTCGCTTAGATCAACCTCTATCTGATTTTATACCCAGCTTCAAATCCCCACGTGTCCTCAAGGATTTCAATGCCGCAGATTCCTCATTTACTTCTGATCCTGCGAAGCGCGAAATTACGATTCGCGATTTACTAACGCACTCTTCAGGTATCGATTATGCAGGAATTGGTTCGGATAAAATGAAGGCGATCTACGCAAAAGCGGGTGTCCCTTCAGGCTTAGGCGATAACGGGACGACCTTATTACAAGCGATTACCAAACTGGGCACCTTGCCACTCATTCATAACCCGGGGGAGAAATTCACCTACGGATTGAACACGGATGTATTAGGTTGTTTGATTGAGGTGATTAGCGGGGAGACTTTGGAGGCCTATTTAACGAAAACCGTTTTCATCCCATTAGGGATGAAGGACACGTATTTCAACTTGCCAGCTGAAAAAGGATCTCGTCTGCCTACCGTTTATACGGAGAATGAGAAGAACCAAATCATCACCTGGTCACCTACCTTCCGGGGTATTAACCCGAATTACCCCTTATTTAAGAAGACCTTCTTCTCAGGGGGTGCTGGACTTTCGTCTACGGCTTTTGACTATGCGATCTTCTTGCAATGCATTTTGAATGGAGGTAAATACAACGGAAAGCAAATCATCGGTCGCCGCACAGCGGAATTGATGGTAAGCCCTAACTTCCCATTAGGAGATGACTCCTATGGTTTAGGATTTATGTTAGCTGGCGAAAAGTCAGCGAATCGCAAGATGCGTAATAAAGGTTCTTTCTCTTGGGGAGGTTATTACGGAACGACCTATTGGGCAGATCCTAAAGAGAAGATGATTGTCTTGATCATGTCACAACACACGCCTAATTCCCATGGTGATTACCAAGAAAAAATAGAGAATATTATCTACGGAGCATTGAAATAAAATGAGGGGCCCGCGGCTGCATGACTGCATAATTATGCACTCGTTCCGCGGGCCCCATTTTTATTTGATCAATTCTAAGACTTGGGCTCCTTCAGGCACATCCGCCACTAAGATATGCGCGCCTTCCTTATCGAACTTCGCCTTCACTGCGGCACCGTTCAAGACAATTAGCTTTTTGTATTTTCCCGGAATAAGTAAACTCTCTTCGTCCGGTTTGTTGAATAAGTGTACGAAAACGCTCGTCGCATTTTCTGTCGTCACACCCCAAATCTGCGGTTTTACTGGACCGCCTCTCGTTCCATAAATAGAACGACCATGCTGCGCTAACCATTTGCCCACTACCGCTAAGCTATCTGTAAATTCAGGCTGAATCTTACCTGTAGGCATCGGCCCCACGTTTAATAATAGGTTCGCGTTTCTACCCGCTGCACCCACTAAAAGTTGATGAATTTGGGTAGGCGTTTTGTATTTATGATCCATCATGTTGTAGCCCCAGGCTCCATTGATGGTTTCGCAGGTCTCCAAAGGCAGTGCTGATGCAGTTTGAAAACTCAAACCATGTTGATTCTCTCCCGGAAGATCGCGTTCAAACATTTGGAAATCCTCCCCAGGAATCGGATCTAAGTGGTGGTTATTCCCAATCATACATTGTGGCTGTAAAGAGTGAATCAGGCCATAAATCTCCTCATATTTCCAATCGATTCGAGAGCTGCGATCCTTGTTCCCCTCTGGATTTGTTTGATCCCAATGCCCATCGAACCAGATATGGCTGATCTCGCCATAGTTCGTCAATAATTCCGTTAACTGTGTCTTCATGAATTTCAAATACGACGCATAATCACCTTGACCCTTGCGGCCAGAGTTTTGCCCCGTTCGTCCTGTTTTCCAAGGATAATCTTCTCTATACCAGTCCAAAGTCGAATAATACAGCCCCAGCTTTATGCCTTGTTTCTGGCATTCCGCCGCTAATTCTTTCAACACATCCCGCTTAAACGGAGTATTCGTAATTTTCCAATCCGAAGCTTGTGTATCCCAATTCGAGAATCCATCATGGTGTCGGGTGATGAAAATGATGTATTTCATCCCGGAATTCTTCGCCATGGAGACCCATTCTGCTGCATTAAACTCGGAAGGATAGAAGCCTTTCAGAAGGCGCTGGTAATCTTTTTTATCAATTTTCCGGTTGTTCATAACCCATTCACCATCTGCTAGCATCGACGAAATGCCCCAGTGAATGAATAATCCGTATTTATTGTCTTGGAATTGTGTTCTCGCCTGAAGATTCGCTGGCGAAGGAGTGTAGGTTTGGCTGAAGGCCAGCGTGCTGATAAGGAGCAGCGACGCTAGTAGTGTTCTTTTCATAGGTTTAGATTTGTGTTTGGTTTATATCAGGGGAGACCCTGCTGGAAAGTTATCTCCGTAGTTAAGCCCATCGCACTAAATCGAAAGGCCATCGTGCGTGCCATAGAAGGGTTTTTTATATTTTCACACTGTTCTCCTTTTTCCAAAAAGTAGACATAATACTCTTGATTCCGATCTGCTAATTGCTGAATATCTGGCTTGCCCAAAATATCCTCTAAATCATTCGAACTAACGCCCTTCCACGTCATTTTATGCGTTTTCAGCCAGTCGATTTGTTTTTCCCTCGTCCCAAGACAAGCGCCTCGATCTTTTTTAAATGCTTCCACATCGAAACCATTTAAATCGGGTTGATTTGTGCAGGCGGTGAATAATACTAGCAGTAGGCCAAAGGTTGTCAAAATTCTCATGCGTTAAATTTAAGGAATTGTCGGTAAATTGCGACATAAATCCATCGCCGTGCACGTATTAATCTCCCCTGATAAGTTTAAAGGATCTCTATCCGCCTCTCAAGTCTGTGAGGCCTTAGAAAAGGGAATAAAAAAACGTCGCCCAAAAACCATTTTCACCCAAATGCCCCTCGCTGACGGCGGCGAAGGAACACTCGAAGTCATTCAGCAATTACATGGCGGCACTTGGATTACAGTAGACACCTTCGATCCCTTAATGCGCCCCATTCAAGCGGACTATTTGTATTTAGCTGACCAAAAAACCGCCTACATCGAAATGGCCCGTGCCTCTGGACTAGCCCTTTTAAAAGCTAATGAGCGCAACCCCTTAAAAACATCCACCTTCGGAACCGGGATTCTCATTGCGGACGCCTTACACCGCGGCGCCTCACAAATTATCCTAACCATTGGTGGCTCCGCTACTAACGATGCCGGCATCGGTATGGCTGCAGCCCTCGGTTGGAAATTTTTAGATGCGAAAGGCCTCGAATTAGCCCCAACAGGCGAAAATTTGATTCAAAACGCTTCGATTAGCTCAGTGGATCTCGCTCCTTGCGCTTTCACCGTTGTTACTGATGTAGCCAATCCACTCGCAGGACCTACGGGTGCAGCTCACGTTTTTGCAGCTCAAAAAGGAGCGAGCGCTACAGTAATTAAACAATTAGACAAAGGTCTAAATAATATCGCTTCTTTCTTCGGTTCTCTTGCTTTTGAACCTGGTGCAGGCGCAGCAGGTGGCCTCGGAGCCGGCGCTCTTTATTTCCTTAAGGCAAAAATTGTCTCTGGTTCCAGCTGGGTGATGGACAAAGTCCACTTCAACCGCTCTCTCCTAAAAGCAGACTTCATAATCACCGGCGAAGGAAAGATCGACTCTTCCACCTGGGATGGCAAAGTCGTCTCAGAAGTGGTAAAACGCTGCGACAAAGTTTTCAAACAAACCATCCTAGTCTCAGGCGCCTTTGAAAGTTCAGCAAACTTCCCGCTTTTCCTGGATGAGACTGATGTAATAACCATCTCCTCCCGAGCTAAAAATGCAGATGATTCAGTAGCTCGAGCTGCTGAGATTCTTGAGCAGATTGGGGAGGAAATAGCGTTAAAGTATTTGAATTAGGCGTTTTTTTCTCTTGAAGAATAGCGTACAATTGCTCTAATTTTATATTCATATTTATCGTTGACATAAATATTTGTGCACCCGTTAAACGGTAGTTCAAAACCTCTAATATTCTTTTCAATTTAGTAGGGGAATTCAAGAATTTAGATGGATCATTTAAGTCGATGGCAATGTATTTGGAAAATAAGATGTTGCTAGTCAGTCGTATTGCTTTAATTTCCTCCCAGGCTATAAACTGTCCTGATACGTGGTCCATGAACCCTTGATTTGTTATAGTTAACTGTATTTTTTGATCTTTTTTAAACCAAAAGAGGAGTATGGGGATGATTCCAAAAAAGACTAAACCTATACTACCCGCAAATATATCAACAGAGGTTTTAGGGGTGTTGTCTGCCTTCTCAAAGACTAAAATATAAAGAGAGGCAAAGGTCAGCATCACGCAATAGATAATTAGCAAATTGTTACTCAAATTAGAGTATTTTTTTTGTTCAATTTCAATGGTTTCAGGAAGTTTCATGGGAGTAGACTTTAAGGTTAGTATTGGATTAGGTGTGTTTGATTTTGAGATGTCATTAATTTCGTATACTTGCCATCAAACTCCATGAGTTCAAAATGAGAGCCTTGTTCAATTATTTTGCCACCATCTACTAATATTATATGATCTGCGTGGATAATTGTACTATGTCGATGTGCAATGACGATGATGGTTTTACCTTGTTTTCTATATTTTTCAAATACTTGATGAATCATTTGTTCAGAATTCGTGTCAAGTGCCGATGTTGCTTCATCTAATAGTAGAATTTCGGGATTGCGGTATAGAGCTCTTGCAATAGCAATTCGTTGCTTTTGACCTCCGGAGAGCATCGTCCCATTTTCTCCCAATGGTGTTTCATAGGAGGTAGGGATTTTTTCAATAAACTCAGAAATACCCAATTCTTGGCACAAGCTTATAACTCGTTTAATATCAGGTGCAGGGTCTCCGATAGCAATGTTTTCGATGACATTTCCGGAAAACAATTGAATGTTTTGGGGAACAGAAACGATTAGTGTTCGCAGGCTTTGTGGATTGATATGCGATATATCCATTTTTCCAATCTTAATGCTACCCTCTCGAATGGGGTATAAACCTTGAATGATGGAGAATAGAGATGATTTTCCACTGCCACTTTCTCCCACAATCGCTGTCATTTTCCCTTTTTCGATGATAAGTGAAAGATCTTTAAATACATCAACTCTTGTGCCATAAGAAAAATGAACATGCTCAAAAATGACATCACCTATTGATTCTCGATCGAGATTGATCTTGTTTTCTATTTTCTCTCTTTCTAAATCCATGATTTCAAATAATCGATCTGCTGCAATTAACGCATTCTGAATGGATTTGTTCGAACCTATTAGCGAGGCAATGGGTCCAGTAAAAAAGCCTATTAGGGCATAAAAGGAAAAAAGCTCTCCAGTGGTAATCTGTCTGTCTAGTACATAGCCTGCTCCTATCCACATTAAAATAACAGTGAAACAAGAAGCTAAAAGGAAGGTACTTGTTCCGGCAAAAATGGAGTTATAGCCCGATTTAATTCCAGAGAAAAGTAATTTTACAAAGCGATTTTCAGACTTCTGATTCATCGTGGCCTCTAAGCCAAATTCTTTGACCGTTCTGATTTGGCCGATTGATTCTACTATTTGTGTTTCTAATTCAGCTGCGTCTTCCATGATTGCGCGCTCCACCTTTTTATTTAATCGATTCATAATCAAGTAAATGAACAGATATAAGGGAATAACGAGTAACATAATGATTGCTAGCTTCCAATAGTAGGTAAACATTAGCGCAAAGGAAAATAGAACAACAAATAGGTTTAAGATTATTTCAATTGCCGTTTCATTTATGAAATTTCTAATTTTTACGGCATCATTTATGCGAGAGGTGATTTCACCTATTCTCATCGTATCAAAAAATCGCTGTGGCAAATGAAGTAAGTGCTTGTAATATCCTAGGATTAATTGCGCATCCATTAATTGACCTGATTTCATCATGAAAATCGATTTCTTACTACCTAAAAATGCTTGTATGCAAATAATCAAAAGCATACCCACACTTAATAAGTGGAGCAAGTTGCGATTCCCATCTACGATGACGTTGTCGGTTATTTTTTGGATGTAAATCGACATCGATAATCCCAAAACCGTGTACAATAGTGCCCCTACGATGGATTGAATTAGTGTGAATTTATGAGGCTGGACTAAATCCCAAAAACGCTTATAAGGAGATACGGTTTCTGAATATACTTTAAATTGCTCACTGGGGGCAATTAGTATTAAAACGCCAGACCATATTTCCTTGAATTCATCGATGGTATAGTTGATTATTTTACCAAATGCGGGATCCATTACCTCTATTGATTTCTTACCTACCTTATAAATCACCACAAAATGGTGGTACTGATTCTTTAGAATAACGTGAGCTATGGTAGGAGTAGGTATTTTAGGTATTGCATCGATTCCACCTTTGACACCTTTGGCAGAAAACCCCATTTTTTCAGCGGCTTGTATCATACCTAATACATTCGTACCTCTTAAATCGGTACTAGCCAGCTGTCTAATTTTTGCAATGGGTAAGTGTAGATTATAATGATTGCCTATAGAGGCTAAACAAGCAGCCCCGCAATCCTTTATATCATGTTGTTTAACTTTGATGGATGTCATTTTAGGCTGGATTTATGCAGGGATTTAGCCACGAGTCAACTTTGTCAAACAGCAACTGGTATAAACTTCTTTTCGTGATTATGAACCGGGCAACTAGAGGCATCCCTTTTTGAACCTCAGCGGAATATCCATTCTTTAATACTAGTGTATGATGCGGTAAAGAACATTTAACCCGAAAGAAAATGGCATTATTGTTAATAACAGGGTGATGGTCAATTTCAAAAACTTTGGCATCTAAAAACCCCCATTGATTATAATTGAACGCCTCCATTTGTAGCCGAACAGCCTGCCCCATTTTTATCAATCCGATATCCTTTGGATTTACTTGGCACTCTACAATTAACGGAGCATCAGGAGAAATTTCGGCTAGTTGAGTGGCTGCCCCTACTAATGATTGAGATTCAAATCCTTTGAAATTTATTACCGTACCAGAAATAGGGGAAATGATTACGAAATTTTTCTTTTCGATTTCAAATTTGCGCTGATCTCCTTTGTAATTTTTTCTTGTCTCCATTAGCTCTTTCTTTGCCTGCTGCCATTGTGCTAATTGTTTCTTTTCAAAAGAAGTCAATGTTTCTTCCGCCATAATTTTTTCGTCCTCAAATTTTTCATATTCGGATTGTGGGATCACGCGGTCGATGAATAATTTCTTATTTCGTAGTGAGATTTGAGTTGTAGCACGAACTCTTGAAACTAATTCCTTTTTTTCGGCTAGGTATTTATCTAACTCACCCTGATTATGGGGAAGCTTTATGAAGGAATTTGATTTCTCATTCATCATATAATCTAAATCAGCTATATTTTGCTGTAATTGATTTTGAAAATCAACGTTCACAGCCACCTGGGAGTTGATACTTTGTGAATTAATCATTAAAAGAGTATCGCCCTTATGGACCGTTTTGTTATTCTTTAAATTAATCTTCTGAACATTACCACTCACTAATGAAATGACAGGAACATTATCTCCCAAAGGGCGGATAAAACCTGTTGCTTGAGAAGAAACGTCTACATAGATAAATGGGAGGGATGAGATTCCCCCTAAAACAATAAGCAGAATGAAAATGTAGAAACTAGAGCCCTTGATCCGATTTTTAATAATCAAATTTTCGAGGCTATTTTCAATTTCATAGTGATTCATTAGTGGTCATTTAAGTGATTAAATGGATTTTATTGGGTTAATAAAGTGCCTCGCAGATAAACCGTAAAAACTTATACGAGACAAAACCTAAAATTCCACAAATCAGCAGGATAAGTAACTCTTTGTTATTTTTCATATTTGACCATTTAGAGGAATTTCAAAATAAAATAAATTCGCAAAACAGGTATTATTTGAATTAATAATTAGACCATTCAGATTACTCAAATACATAGATCAAGCATAGCATAAGTGTATTCCATGCAAAATGGATCGCGAAAGTGCTAAAAAATATCTGAAAAATGGGGGTTTCATTTTGAAGGTTTCTGTGAAAAAAATAGGCTAGCACAATTCCTAATGGCAGAACATTAATTGCCTGACTAGTATCTTGAGAATTATGAGCTACAAACCAAAACAATACACTTATAAAAATGGAGATTTGGCTATTCCATTTCGGGTAATTGGAAAATATTCCCATTAGCATAACTATGGGTAATAATTGAAAAACTAAAGTCTCAATAAAGGGAGAGACAATCCCAATGACTAAGAAATTAAATAATACGGCACTTTTTTCAATTTTAAGAAAATCAGGGGTAGGTAATTTGAGGATATAGTCTTCTACATACAGTAATACCAAAGCATACAAAATGTTCAATGGAAAAAATTGTAGAAAAACTATCTTGAAATCTTTTTTAAGTGTCGCGTCCATGCTTTGTCAAAAATTGAGGAGAGAATGGAATTCTCTCCTCTGTTATGAAATTCAATTATCCCCAATTACCAGCTTCGCCACCTTTATAAAAGTGGATGTCGTAAATACTTCCAATGAAGTATCCAATATTTTTGAAAAATCCACCCGCGGTAATGGACAACATCTCCTGATGTGATAGTTTAGTAAGTTTCATATTATTTCATTTTAAGATGTGAATTATTTGCAATCCGTATGATTCTTTTTTAGTTGAGCCTCATTAAACCCCTCCATAAAATCATTAAAAGCATCGTAAAAGGATACAAAAAGTGTTGCAATTGTCCGCAGCCAATTTCCTCCCTCGTATTCTATGAGTTCCTTAGAACTTAATTCAATGAGACCTTGATCTAAAAGTGTATTTTTTTTCATTGCCTTAAAATTTTAATTTTTATCCCTACTCTTGTCTGGTTTTTCGGGTTGCACCATCAAATCAAATGGAATGAAGCGCAGCTTTTCAGTAGACGTCATTCAAAAGCAAATACAATAGATGATGGGGGAACAGATGGGGCCTAATTGATTGCTTAGGCCGAGGTAAATGTAAGGTTCTTTATTTGATAAACAACTGTATCGGTGAACACTCATTTAAATTATCAAGAAACTGATAATTTAAGACTGAATGAAGTTTCAATTTGAACGGCATCGACGAACTATTTTAACAATTAATATAACGACTATAGCACAGATTATCCGAACTAGTATACCTGCGATAATGGATTCAAAAGGGGATACTATTGCCATAACTAGTTCTTTTTTGTTCCCAGCGCGTTCCCAAACGCACCTTTCCCCTCCAAATTTTGAATTGCTCTGTTTTGTTCAGGAGTTCGTTCTATGACGGTGTTTTTATTCCAATATTCAGGGTCATAAGCGAACTTTTTAATGACTTCCCTATCATTTCCACCTGTATTCGCTTTTTCATAGTTCATCACAGTTGCTTGAGTACTCGTCTCATAGAGATAAGTCAAGGAGGAAACGTGAATGGGTAGAATTTCTTTTTTTAAGTGGTAATCCACGCGGTATTGTACTTTCATGTATTCTATCGATCGGCCACCGGCTACCTCTTTAAAGCTTATTTCAAATTCATATTTTGGATTGACCATTTTCATTACCCAAAGCGGATGTTTATTCTTCATTTTCAATCCTAAATCGGAGTGGGTAATAAAGGTAATTTTCAAAATATCATAGGTGTCGGTGTCGATAAAAACGGTTCCATATTTAGAGTTTGCCCCAGCGGGTAACTTATTGGTAAAGCGAATTTCTGCTATTTCTCGATCACCTTCTTTTCGTAGGTTCGCTACGCTGTAGTTGTATAGATCACTACCTGTTAGGCTAATGACTGCATGCCGGTTTGTATCGAGGTCGATGAGTCCGTAGGCTTTGGTAAAATAAGAGAAGTCTTCAAATTTATAGACGGCTTCCTGAGCCGCATATCGACCCTTTAGTACGGCAGTTCCTTCTAAACGGCTATTACTTGATTTAGTCGCATAGATGATTTCCTGCCACTCGCTGGTTTGTTGATTTATTTGTGTGCTTTGTCTGTAAATAGCCTTGCCGTAAAACTTTAGTGAAAAATTCTGCATTAGTTTTTGGGCAGCATGAGAGACTAATTCTCTAGCATAATTCCCCACGCGAACTTCGGGTAGCAATATGGGGGTGGCTTTTAGTCGAATGATGTGATCACCATTTTCTTCTAATTTGAGAACTGATTTTCCATAAGAAAGATGGGAGATGATTAATTCAGCAGGAAGCTCGTTTACTGGAATGGAGAAATCGCCCATCTCGTTTGAAAGGGTGCTTCTATTGTCCTTGATACTTATACTAGCAAAAGGGATTTTATCGCCTGTCTCGGCATCGACAATTTGGCCCTTGAGGGAGATTTGTGCCGAACTAGTTAGATAGCTTAGGAGCAGAAGTAGGAGGGAATAACTATATTTTTTCAT
>JBJOIV010000033.1:0-19861 GCA_046046955.1 Bacteroidota bacterium
TGTTCTTTATCTTCTCTAAACTGGGCCTTTCCTTCTTGCTCTTTATCTCCCGGTATTTTGTGTACTATTTATTCACCGACTTATTTAAGCTGAAGGGATTAGCGAATGTGCACTATTTTAAATCCTTGCAGACGAATTTGCAGTTTTTTACACTTCTATTTGCCTCGATTTGTTTTTACGCCGTGTATGTGGGGCCTAGCAAATCCATTGATTTTTCATCGGTACTTTACTTAGTGGATGGGTATTTCCTGTTTCGATTCGTGTATTTTTTCCAAAGTTTCCAACGCAGCTTTTCCTTCCCTCGTTTATTTCTATTTATCTACCTTCTTATCATCGAAGGACAGATTATCTTGTTTGGTATCAGGGAATTAATTTTTCCTACTTACATCTAACGCAGGATAATTTTCTCTAAAAAATTGTCGTATATTTGCACTCTGAATTTTAGGGCCGGTGTTTTTCTGGCCAAAATTGTACGATTATGAGTAAAACTGCTACCGAAGAAACGAGTCGATTAAAGAAAGTTAAGAGTATTTTAGTGACTCAGTCTGCCCCTGCAGATGCGAAATCACCTTACTTTGAGATTGAAAAAAAGTACAACGTAAAAGTGGACTTTAGACCATTCATTGAAGTACAAGGAATCGCATATAAGGATTTCAGAAAGCAAAAAATTGAAATTCTTCAACATACGGCTATCATTTTTACTTCTCGTCACGCGATAGATCACTTCTTCCGCATGTGCAAAGAGGCGAAAATCGAGGTGCCCACTGATATGAAGTATTTCTGTATCACGGAGCAAACAGCGAATTACTTACAAAAATATATCGTTATCCGTAAGCGTAAAGTCTTTACAGGAACGAAAACTGCGTTAGATCTTTTGGAAATTATTAAGAAGCACAAGACGGAAAAATTCCTTTTCCCTTGCTCTAATAAGCGCCAAAAAGACCTTCCAGACTACATGGGCACCAATGACTTCCAATTAACAGAGGCGGTGATGTATGAAACAGTTTCGGCTGATTTATCTGATCTAGAAGAGGTATTTTATGATGTGATTGCTTTCTTTAGCCCATCTGGTATTACTTCTTTGTTCCACAACTTCCCGGATTTTAAGCAAAATAACACACGTCTAGCCGCATTCGGGCCTACCACAGCGCAAGCAGTGGTTGATGCGGGATTAATTGTTGACATTCAGGCACCTATGCCTAACGCTCCATCCATGACGGGTGCTCTCGAACATTACATCAAGCAAGTAAATAAATAATAAAAAAGCCTCCTACCTTGAGGCTTTTTTATTATTTTAGCCTAGCAATTTTCATCCAACGAATGACATTTCAATTGAGTCTACTACCTAGGCGTTGCTTTTCCCTGATTTTGGGGAGTTTTATGCTATTGACTTGTCTACCCTCATTCGCCCAGCAAAGCCCTCAATTCAGTATTTTTTCGGCTAATTCGAACATCGTTAATCCTGCCTATTCGGGTTGGAAATCAGCTAATTATGTGGCTTTACAAGTGAGAGACCAATGGTCTGGTTATAGCACCTCGACGGATGGTGGTGGTACCTTGGGTACTGCTTGGTTAGCAGGGTCATTTAGTATAGCACCCAGTGTAGGGCTAGGAATTCAATTTTATTCCGATAAAACACCTTCTGGGGTATCTCAGCAGTTAGTTCAACTTCAAGGAGCTTATCATTTGAATCGAGGCGAGGGCATGTGGTCTTTTGGACTTTCAGCTGGCTTGCAAACGAAAGCGTATGATGGTCGGGCATTTCGCGTAAGAGACCCGAATGATCCGGTCGCAAACTTGATTTCAGGCTCACCTATCAGTCAAACACAGCCTGATCTAGGCTTAGGGGTGGTGTATTCGAGAGAAAACTGGCAGGTTGGATTGACGGCGGACCATTTGACGGCTCCTGTTTTTGATTTTAGAGGGGCGAGAGCGTTCATGCCTTTAGAAAGAGTTTTTGCTCTGCATGGAAGTGGTGAAATCTACTTAAGTGACTATTTCGATCTAATGCCCTATGGATTAGTGCGTTATTATTCTGGTCAAATCGTCCCAGAAGCAGGTGCTCGCGTATATTATAATAAACTAATTTATGCTGGAGGAGCCTATCGAAATGGCGATGCCGCCATGGGATTGCTAGGTGTTTCCGTACTTCAAAACAAATTGGATATCGGTTACGCGATGGATATAACTACCTCTAATTCTCTGAATAAGAAGCCTTTGTCTCATGAAGTATTTTTGAGGTTCCGCATTCCCGAAAGAAGTATTCGGCAGAAGCCTGCTCCCATCCGAACCCCTAGGTTCAGGATTTTATAGCTAGGCCTTTAAAATTATTTTAAAACCTGTCATAATTGTTAGAATAATCCTTTAAATTTGAGGAATTTGTTAATTCTGTGAGGAGTTTATTTTTGATGAGAGGCAATTTTACGTTGCCTGAAACGTTTAGAAAAACAGAAATTTAAATAGGTATATGAATTTTCATAATCTGAATAAGAAACTAGTCTGGTTATTTTCCCTTGTGGTGCTTGCAGTGGCGATTCAAAGTTGCGGCTCTAAAAGCAATACGGGCGGAAAGACCTTAAGTTCTACTAAGTCTACAAAATCAAAGGGTTTAAAAGGTTTGTTTTTCAAACCAGCTACCGAAGATCCAGGTGTATTTAATGGAGAAATCGTTGCGGTTAATCGCAAAGGATGGTCACAGCCTACTCCTTTTGGCATGGTTTTAGTGCCTTCAGGTAGTTATTTGATGGGTCAAGGAGATGAAGATCCATCACGTTCAGCGATCAATTTTCCACGTAGAGTAACCGTATCAGCCTTTTTTATGGATGATACAGAGATTACGAATTACGAATACCGTCAGTTTGTGGAATCACTATTACGCGATTCTTTGTCAGTTTTAGGAGAGACGAAAATCATGTCGGATTACTATCCGGATACGACGCGTTGGTCGGAAGATTTAAAAATGCCAGGCTACCAGACCCGCGATTTTACATATGGAGATCCGATGACGGAGAATTACTACTCTAGCCCTGCCTTTGATATGTATCCAGTGGTAGGTGTGAACTGGTCCGCAGCTAAATATTTCTGCGATTGGCGTTCTAAATTAATGAATAGCTACCGCAAGACGCAAGGCTTAGCATCCCTGCCACGCTTCACTTTACCTACTGAATCAGAGTGGGAGTGGGCGGCTCGTGGTGGTCGTGCATCAGCGAAATATCCATGGGGTAACCCGTATTTATCGAATGCAAAAGGCTGTTTATTAGCGAATTTCAAACCACACCGCGGTAATTATGATGCGGATGGATACGAATATACGGCTCCAGCGAATGCGTATAGCCCTAATGATTATGGCCTGTACAATATGGCCGGTAATGTGGCGGAGTGGTGTGAAGATGCCTTTGAGGAGAATGCTTCAGCGGTGACTTGGGACTTGAACTCGATGAATCGCGATGCCTCTAATCCACGTAAAGTAGTTCGTGGAGGTTCTTGGAAGGATATTGGATACTATTTAGAGACGGGTACACGCACATTTGAATTTGAGAAAAACAAAAGATCCTATGTAGGGTTTAGATGCGTGATGCGTTACTTAGGGCGTCCTGCATCCAGATAAATTTTAAAACTAAATCTATTATTATTAAGAATAAGCAAAATGGAAAAGTCGATTAATGTTATTGCCAGTTTTGGTGCCGCTATCGTAATCGTAGGAGCACTTTTTAAAATCTTACACTGGACTGGTGCAAATGAGATGTTGATGGTTGGTATGTTTACAGAGGCTGCTATCTTTATTCTATTTGGCGTACTTTATCTTAAATCAGTTCCAGAAAAGCAGTATGACTGGGAAAAAGTCTATCCAGAACTAGCAGGAGAGGCACCACGTCCAGCAGCGGCGCGTCACATAGGTGATGTTCCAGGTTTAGATGCTGAGGCAGTCGCTCATTTAACAAAGAGCTTAAAATCATTAACCGATACAGCGAACAGTTTATCTGAAATTTCAAAGGCAACAGGTGCTACGCAAGATTTCGTTAAATCATTAACGACTTCAGCTGAGTCTTTAGGTGGCTTAAATAAATCTGTTTCTGAGGCATCACAATCTTTAGCTACGATCTCTGCTTCGTCTTCTGAGGCGGCAAAATACACGCAAAACTATGCGAAAGCTGGTGAATCTTTAGAGAAATTAAATGCGGTATACGAAGCTGAAATCCAAGAGGCTAGCAAGCACATGAAAGCGATTAATGGTTTCTATGGCAATGTAAATGCCAGCGTAGAGCACATCGCAGCCACCCAAAAGGATGCAGAATTATTCAAGGCAGAATTAGCGAAGTTGAACGCGAATATTCAGTCCTTGAACCAAGTATATGGTAGTATGTTAACAGCTATGAAAGGCTAATTATGGCAAGTTTAAAAGAGACCCCCCGGCAGAAAATGATCGGGATGATGTATTTGGTATTAACCGCCTTGCTAGCATTGCAGGTGAGTGATGCCTTATTGCAGAAATTTGCCTTATTAAATAGCAGTTTAGAAATGGCAAATCAATCATCCCTGAACAAGAGTAAAGGTATGGTGCAAGGTATTGAGGAGCGAATTAAAGAGCTTCCTAATCCGGCTGCCTATGCAGATGTGTTGAAGAAAGCGAATGACGTTAGACGTATGACAGATGCGTTAGTCGGTCATATCGAAAATGTGAAAGGTCAGGTGTTAGAAGCAGCTGGCGGTATCGATCCAGAAACGGGTAACATCAAGAATCCGAAAGAGGAGGAGAAGATTTATGAAATTATGGTAGGTGGCGCGAAACAAGGAGAGGCGTATAAATTGATTCCATTATTTGATAAATACTTGAAGGATTTAACGGCTGCGGCTGATCCAGGTACGAAGTTTGCGTCTTTAGCTTTAGAGGCAAAAGATATTCCGTCTGCTCAGAAGGATCCGAACCAGGCGAACAAAGATTTTGCTGAATTTAATTTTGAGCATACGCCTGTGGCAGCTGCCTTAGCGACTTTATCTCAGAAACAATCAGAAATTCGCCGTTATGAGTCAGAAGTTTTGAATCAATTAGCGGGTAAAGTTGGAGCGAAAGAGATTAAGTTTGACAAAGTATTTGCGCAAGTTTCTGCGAATGCAAACACGGTAGTGGCAGGTATGGAATACCAAGCTGAGGTGTTTATTGCAGCTACATCTAGTGGATTCACTCCGCGAATGAGTTATAATGGTTCTCCATTGCAAGTAGTGGATGGACGCGGTCAAATCAAATTCAAAACCTCAGGTGGTGGATATGATGCGAACGGTTTAGCGAAGAAAACCTATACGGCGTCAGTTTCTTATATGAGCCCAGCAGG
Source organism: Bacteroidota bacterium (assembly GCA_046046955.1). GTDB lineage: Bacteria > Bacteroidota > Bacteroidia > Cytophagales > Spirosomataceae > Aquirufa. The sequence goes on from JBJOIV010000033.1 coordinate 5,331, forward strand.
TCCTAAAACAGAAACAATCACAAAGGAATACTTTGTGTTAAAGCCTACGTATAACATTGAGACAGGAACTTTACCGGCTCTTTATTTAGGATGTGCGAATCGTCTGAGTGTGGCGAGTGCTGGTTTAGGGGCGCTTTGGAACCCCAGCTTTACGGCTGAGGGCGGTGAGGCAATTGCTGGAACGAATAAGGGAAAGGTGACGATTGTACCTACTTCATCTACGGTGACGTTAAATGTGAATAATGCAGGTACTTTATTAGGTAAGGAAACGTTTAGAGTACGTCGTGTACCTAGACCTGATATTAAAATTGTAGGTAGTTCGGGGACAGAATTGAACGATAAGAGTGGTGAGAATGCGGCAGGTTTACGTTTTGTGAATGCCAAAGCTATCGCAGATGAATCTTTCGCTGCAACGAATCCAGAAGATGCGAATTACCGTGTTTCGGAAATCGAGGTGGCACTAGCTCGTGGAACGAAGCGTGTGGCTTCCATTACCTTACCAGGCGGTGGATCTATTTCTTCTTTAGCTGGTCAGGCTCAGTCAGGAGACCGTTACCGTATTGAAGTGAAAGGTGTACAGCGTAAGAATTTCAAAGGAAGTGTAGAAACGATCCCTTTTTCGTTTGTGAAAGTAATTCCATTGAATTAATCATAAGTATATGAAGTTGAAGCATAGTTTAATTTTGGGGTTTTGTTTGATTTCTTTGGGCGTTTTTGCGCAAGAAACTTCGTCGAATCCGAATCCTAATTCAGCGCACCCAATAGACGAGGCGGATATTCAATACCGCGCTCAAATTTGGCGTAGAATGGATTTGAATGAGAAGATCAATCAGCCCTTCTTTGCAGAAAATAATCAAATTTCTAAGTTTTTAATCGATGGCGTGAAGGCGGGTCTTTTGATTCCTTACACGAATGATTCTTTAAATACGAAATTAAGCGTAGATCAATTTATCGATCGCTTAAAGATTAAAGGAAAATTAGAAAACGGCGGATTGACGGCGGAAGAGATTGCTGCTGGTTTTGGTGGTGATGCAAAACCTGCTGCTCCTGCTACCGGTGGTGGAGCTGATGATGGCTGGGGAACAAAGAAAGCAGAGACGACAAACGCAGAGAAGCCAGCCGTAGATGATTTCGACAAAGGCCCAATCGTTGCTGGTGTCGAATATTATATCCCGAAGCAATTGTCGATTTTAGAGATTAAAGAAGATGCCATCATCGATCGCAAGCGTTCACGTTTGTACTTTGATATTCAGGCGATTACATTGAAGATTCCGGCGTCTGCCTCCGATGCAGGTTTGGAAGATATTGTAGCATCTTTCCGTTTCAAAGACGTATATAAATTCTTCAAAAGCAATCCGAATTGCATTTGGTTTAATTCAACAAACGAAATGCAGCACCGTAATATGGCAGATGCTTTTGATTTACGTTTTTTTAGTGCGCGTATTATCAAGAAAGGAAATGCAGCTAACAAAGATATTTTTGATCAATTTGGAGATGGGAAAGCAGCCTTACTTAAGTCGCAAAAATTAGAGCAACAGCTGCAAGATAAAGAGGCAGAAATGTGGGAGAATTAATTCCATAATCTTATTTTAATACAATTTAAACCACCTTTTGGTGGTTTTTTTTGTGTAATAAATGTAACTTGCAGAGTTAATAGAATCTAATCCATATTATGTCGTATCAACGCAAGACAAAAATTGTAGCCACAGTAGGTCCCACATCAGAATCAAGAGAAGCATTAATCCAATTAGCTAAAGCAGGTGTAAATGTATTTCGCCTAAACTTTTCTCACGGAACGCATGAAGATCATTTAGAGCGTTTAAAAACCATTCGTTCTATCTCTGAGGAGATGGGTTTAAATTTAACCGTACTTCAAGATTTACAAGGTCCTAAAATTCGTACACAATTAGTGGAGAATAACGGGGTGCCTTTAGTGGCAGGTCAACAATTGATCTTCGCTATGGATGAAAATTTGTTAGGTACTTCTGAGAAAGTAGGTACTACCTATACATCGATGTATTTAGATGTGAATCCAGGCGAGCGCATTTTGATGGATGATGGTAATTTAGAAGTGAAAGTACTTTCAGTAGATAAAGTGAAGAAGGAAGTAGTGACTGAGGTTATTTATGGAGGTATTTTAAAATCGAAAAAAGGAATTAATCTACCAGGTACGAAGGTGTCTTTACCTTGTTTAACACCGAAAGATGAAGCCGATTTATACTTTGGTTTAGACCACGGTGTGGATTGGGTAGCGCTTTCTTTCGTTCGTAAAGCAAGTGATATCTGGGATATTAAAGAGAAAATTAAGGCGTACGGTAAGAATACACGCGTGATCGCGAAGATTGAAAAGCCGGAAGCAATCGATAATTTAGATGAGATCATTGCAGCGACGGATGCTATCATGGTAGCTCGTGGTGATCTGGGTGTTGAAATGGATGGAGCGGTTGTTCCTTACCTTCAAAAAGTAATGGTCGAGAAGTGTACTGCCGCTGGTAAACCCGTGATTGTAGCGACACAAATGTTAGAGTCCATGATCACGAATCCAGTTCCTACGCGTGCTGAGACATCTGACGTGGCGAACGCAGTTCTACAAGGGGCATCTGCAACGATGTTAAGTGGAGAATCTGCTTCAGGAGCTTATCCTGTAAAAGCGGTGGAGACGATGGCTCACATTCACGAGGTAGTAGAGCAACAACAAAATGAGATTGAAATCGTACAAGGTAACGAAGCGGCGATTTACTTTAAGAACCACTCGTTAAGTGCATCTACTTCTGAAAATGTAGGATTGCAAGATCGTTTAATCGCAGGAGCTTGTCGACTAGCACGTGACTCTAAAGCGAAAGCGATTTTATGTATTACGAATTCAGGTTATACGGCATTTCGTTTATCGGCTCACCGTCCTAAGGCTGATTTGTTCGTCTTTACATCGAATAAAGAATTGATGTCGACGATGGGTCTTCTTTGGGGAGCTCGTGTTTTCTTCTACGATCCGGGTACGGGTAATGCAGAGAAAACGGTAGCAGCCATGGTGGATAAATTGAAGCAAGATAATTTATTAGCTAAAGGAGATATTTTCGTAACGACCTTATCTGTTCCAGCGAATCAAGACAAGAAAACAAATACGGTTCAATTAGGTGTAGTTGAATAAACCTTTGGTTTAGCACACTCTTTAAGTTTATGAAAAACAAAAGTTCTTTGCTTTCATCTGTTTTAAAGGGGTTGTACACTTTTTGGGCGGGACTCGTTTTTGTTCTGATATTTTTAGCTTTATACCCGTTCATCTTTGTTTTTTTACAAAGACGGTCTTGGAAAAGAGTTGCTCATAGGCTTGTCGGGCTTTGGGGGCAACTCTTTTTTCTTTTTGCAGGCATTCGGATTAAGGTGACACATCACTTTAAGCCGGATCCGAAGCAAACCTATGTGTTCTGCGCGAATCATTTCTCCTATGTCGATATTGCGGTAGTGGTCGTGATTATCCGCCATTACTTTTCTTTTGTAGGGAAGAATGCAATGAAAAAGATACCTTTATTTGGGTACCTCTATGCTCGTTTAAATATCCTGGTGGATCGTTCTGATAAGAATAGTCGGGCGAATTCCTTGAGTCGCTCTATTCGAGCTTTGCAATCAGGAAGGAGTATTGTTATTTTTCCAGAGGGAGGTATTATTTCCAAAAACTTTCCTTACATGGCTAATCCTCTGAAGGATGGCGCATTTATTATGGCGATTCAGCAGCAGGTGCCTATCGTACCTATGAGTTTTCATACTAACCACCAGATTATGGATGACGATACGTTGATGATGCGTCCGGGTACTTTGCATGTAGAGATTCATCCACCCTTTGAGACGACGGGTTTGACGATGGAAGATTTGCCTGTTTTACGGGAAAAAGTGTTTGAATCCATACAAAATCCTATCTTAGCGTATTACGGTTTAAAATAAGCGAATATGCGTCTTTTCCTCCTAGGTTTTCTGTTAACCTTGATCTCTTGTGGCAAAGCTACTGAAGAGGAGAAATCGGCTATGCCAAGGCCCAAAGGCTACCCAGCGATGGATATTCCCAAGCATAGCTACCAATCGCTCGAAAAAGGTCATCCCTTTAGTTTTGAAATTTCACGTCAAGCCATCGTTAAAAAAGACAGCTTTGCCTTCGCGGAACCACACTGGATGTATATTTATTATCCACGTTGGGATGCATTTATCCAATTAACCTATAAATCAGTGGGAGGAGATCGGAAACGCTTAGATAAGGTGATCCGAGATTCGTACGTATTAGCTTCTAAGCATCAGATGAAGGCGAATCGCATCGAGGATGCAGTTTTAACGACGAGAGATGGTCGAAAGGCTACCATTATTGAATTAGAAGGAGAAGTGGCCACGCCATTTCAGTTTTTTGCCACCGATTCTACCACGCATTTTTTACGTGGAGCCGTTTATTTGAATACGGCCATGAAGAATGATTCGCTTGCGCCTGTCATTCGCTATATCAAACAAGATGCTCTTCACCTGATTCAAACCTTGCGATGGAAATAGGGGAGGAGAAAACGGTTTTTGTGGATGCCTTACTTCCGCTTCCCATCCCTCGGTATTTTACGTACCGGGTGCCTCGGGAATGGGCGGAATTTGTTCAGGCAGGATTGCGGGTGGTGGTACCTTTTGGGACAAAGAAAGTCCTCACAGGTGTGATCGTTACGGTCCATCACAATCCTCCTAAGGAATACCATGCGAAATATTTACTGGAAATATTAGACGATTCGCCGTTAGTGACGGCTTCCCAAATTTCTTTGTTTCAATGGGTAGCAGATTACTATATGTGTTATCCGGGTGAGGTTTTTCAGGTTGCTTTGCCGGCCGGATTAAAGATTTCGAGTCAGTCGAAGGTGCAGGTGAATCCAGAGTTTTCAAGCCCTGAAACCTTGACGGATCGAGAATTATCCATTTATGTGGAGATTCGAGATAAAGGGGCGATGAGTTATGATGATTTAGCCAAATTCGCTGAGGTCAAAAGTCCCTACCATCTCATCAAAGCCTTAGTGGGCAAAGATGCGGTGATCATCTTCGATGAATTAAAGGATCGCTATACCCCTAAAGTGCAACGCAAGGTTCGTTTAACGGCCTCTTTTGAGGATAAGTTAGCCCTGACTGATCTGATTCAATCTTTAGAAGAAAAGCCAAAGCAAATAGCCATTCTGCTGCATTATTTGCAATATATCCCCGTATTAAGAAGTCCAGAGACGAATCAGAAAGGCTTGGCAAAAAATAGTTTTAGCCAGGCAGGCTTGTCGGAAAGTTCCTTACAAACTTTGGTGAAGAATCAGGTTTTCGAGATTTTCGACGTCGTTGTTTCGCGATTCGATGAGGCGGATGAGAATTTTATACCGTCTACCTTTACACTGAATGACCCGCAGGAGAAGGCCTACCAGTCGATTTTGAATCAATTTCAGGAGAAGGACGTTGTCTTGTTACACGGGATAACGGGATCAGGGAAGACGGAGATTTATATCAAGCTAATTCAAGAAGCTTTAGCGAATGGAGATCAGGTCTTGTATTTATTACCCGAAATCGCCTTGACGACACAGATTGTGGTGCGTTTGAAGCGGATTTTTGGGGAGCAGGTAGGGATTTATCATTCCAAATTCTCAGATAACGAACGAGTGGAGGTGTGGAAGTCGATCGTGGAAGGGAAATACCCTTTCGTGGTAGGCGTTCGTTCGTCCGTGTTTTTGCCCTTTAAAAACTTAGGTCTTATCATTATTGATGAGGAGCACGAGACATCCTTCAAGCAGGCAGATCCGGCGCCCCGTTACCACGCAAGGGATGTGGCGATTGTATTAGCGCATCAGCAAAAAGCGAAGGTTTTGTTAGGTTCTGCGACGCCTTCGATGGAGACCTATTACCAGGCTAAGCAAGATAAGTATGGCTTGGTGGTCTTGAAAGAGCGTTTTGGGGCGGCACAATTGCCTGCGATGCATTTTATCGATACGAAGTATGCGAATCGCATGAAGCAGATGAAGGGTGGATTTTCGGTAGATTTGATCGAAGTGTTAGCGGATAACTTAAAGCAGGGCAAGCAGAGTTTATTGTTCCAAAACCGCCGAGGTTATTCCCCTTACCTTCAATGCCAAGACTGTGATTGGATTGCGACCTGTCACCAATGTGATGTTTCGCTGACTTATCACGCACGGGAACAGGAATTACGCTGTCATTACTGCGGACACCACGAGTCATTGATTCACCGCTGCGGAGCCTGCGGCTCCGCGCAAATGAAGACGATGGGCTATGGCACGGAGAAGTTAGAAGAAGAATTACAATTGCACCTTCCGGAGGCCCGTATTGCCAGAATGGACCTCGATACGACTCGTTCGAAGACGGCTTTCAACACGCTGATTACGGAGATTCAGAAGGGGCAAGTGGATATTTTAGTCGGAACTCAAATGGTGGCGAAAGGACTGGATTTCGAGGGTTTATCTCTTGTGGCCATCTTTGATGCCGATAAGATTATTAATTTCCCGGATTTCAGGGCTCATGAACGGGGTTTTCAATTGATTACCCAAGTGGCTGGTCGTGCCGGAAGAAGGGATGTGCAGGGACAAGTGTATATTCAGACGAATCAACCGAATCACCGCTTATTTGGCTATATCCAAGAGGGAAATTACGAGCAATTGTATGCGGACGAGATGATCGAGCGCGAAGGCTACCATTATCCGCCCTTTACGCGACTGATTAAAATTGTGATGCGCCATTACGAGGCACGCAATGTGGAAACCGCAGCAAAGGATTTAGGGGTGTTGCTGAAGGCTAAATTTGGCAATGGTCGTGTACTAGGTCCTGAAAAACCTTTAATTGAGCGTATCAGAAATCAATACGCCATGGAAATCCTGATCAAACTGGAAAAAGGCGTGGCTCTAGCCGCGTTTAAAAAACTCCTCCGAGAGGAATTAGATACGCTAAGCACCAAGCCCGCTTTCAAAGGCGTTCAGATTATCGTAGACGTCGACTGTAATTAGCGAACGTGCACTACTTCTTCGTATGGAACGCGGAATCGAGGTCCCCAAACTCCTTCTTCTGTTCCTTTACCTACCGAGATAACCATATTGATTTCAGCTCCCGCAGGTAAATTCAAGTGTTTCTTCACACGTTGTGCATCAAAACCCTCCATCGGACAAGATTCAAATCCTTCCGCAGCAATGGATAGCATGAAGGTTTGCGCCGCCAAGGCACACGATTTATGCACCATCACACGTTGATCGGCCTTGCCTCCAAAACGCATCATTGGCTTGCGTAATCCCATCCAGAAACAAATGTTCCAGCGGATGAAGGTAGAAATGCCAAAAATATCGTTGCGGTATAATAAGGGAATTAGCTTGCCGTAATATTCCAAGCCTCTTTTTTGCATCTTTGTCGGCTCGCCTTCGATAGAATCCTGAACTAGCTTTAAGTTCCAAGCCGCTCTTTGCTTCCAAAGGTCTTGTCTAGTCACAAAAACTACCATGTGAGCCGTGTCTTTTGCGGCGGACTGCCCTAGACAAAGTTGATGGAACGCTTTCTTTTCCTCTTCGCTTTTAATCCAATAGAACTCCCATAATTGCATATTGCTGCTGTTAGGGGATAAAATAGAACGTTGTAAGCTGCGCTCAATGATGGCATCATCGACTTTAACCGTGGGGTCGTAACGTCTGTTTGAACGTCTCTTTTGAATTATTTCTTCGAATTGGGTAGAAAGCATCTCTTTTTTTTGTGTCAAATATAGTAGAAAATCCCCGCTTTTGCCTCTGATTTGATTACCTTTGTGGTTCGAATGAATTTTTCAAAAAGCAACCCACATTTATATGCTTAATCTCGTTTTATTTGGGCCTCCAGGGGCAGGCAAAGGCACTCAGTCCGCAAAATTAATTGCGAAATATGGTTTAATTCACTTGTCTACAGGCGATTTATTGCGTGCAGAAATTTCAGCTGGTACGACTTTAGGTCTAGAGGCTAAGAAATTAATGGATCAAGGAATTCTAGTTCCGGATGCGGTTGTAATCGGAATGATCGAGAATAAATTGAACGAGAACAAAGAGGCGGCAGGTTTTATTTTTGATGGTTTTCCTCGCACGGAAGCTCAGGCTCAGGCTTTGGACAACTTATTAGCCGGACATCAATTAGCGATCAATCACATGATTGCTTTAGAGGTGAGCGAAGAAGAATTAACGCAGCGCTTATTAGTGCGTGGCAAAACTTCAGGCCGTCCAGATGACCAAAACGAAGAATTAATTCGCAAACGCGTACAAGAATACGGCGAAAAAACGGCTCCAGTAGCAGGTTATTATGCCGCACAAAATAAATTCTCAGGAATTAACGGTATCGGTGAAATTGAGGATATTTTCTCTCAAATTATCGCCATTATTGAAGGATAATTAAAACAATCGAATGACATCTAACTTCATTGACTACGTTAAAATCAATCTGCGCTCCGGCCGAGGAGGAAGCGGTTCATCCCACTTTCGGAGGGAAAAGCACGTGCCTAAAGGCGGTCCAGATGGCGGCGATGGTGGTCGTGGAGGTCATGTGTACCTCGTTGGAAATCCCCAGCTTTGGACATTAATTCACCTAAAATACCAGAAGCATATTATCGCTGAAAATGGTAATGGTGGTGAGGGTGGACGTCGTTCTGGCGCTGAAGGGGAGGATGTATTCATTCAAGTACCCCTAGGAACGATTGTGAAAGACGCGGAAACGAACGCGTTTATCGCCGAAGTAACCGAAGAAGGTCAACAGATTTTAGTACTTCCCGGTGGTCGTGGCGGTTTAGGTAATCACAACTTTAAATCCTCTACGAATCAATCCCCTCGCCATGCGCAGCCTGGTGAAGCAGGACAAGATCTGTGGGTGGTGATGGAATTAAAAGTTTTAGCGGATGTAGGTTTAGTAGGTTTCCCGAACGCCGGAAAATCTACACTTTTATCCGTTCTTTCAGCAGCAAAACCAGAGATTGCGGATTATCCATTTACGACCTTAGTTCCTCAGTTAGGGGTGGTCGAATACCGGGATGATAAGTCATTCGTGGTAGCCGATATTCCCGGAATTATCGAAGGAGCCTCCGAAGGTAAAGGATTGGGATTGAGATTCTTACGTCACATTGAGCGTAATTCTATTCTTTGTTTTTTAATTCCATCGGATGCAGAAAACTGGGGAGAGGAATACCGAATTTTAACAGGTGAATTAGAGAAGTATAATCCGGAATTATTGGGAAAACGTCGGGTCATTGTGGTCTCTAAAATGGACCTTTCGATTCCGGAAATGGAAGAGGAAATGCGCGAAAGTTTACCGAAGGATATTCCCGTATTATTGATTTCATCAGTGATGCAAGAGGGAATCCAGGAATTGAAAGATTTGCTTTGGAAGACCTTATTAGACGAAAATAAAGACTTCGCGAAGCCCAAAGAAACTCCCGTTGTTATTGATCTGCCCGTGGTAAATCCCATGGCGGATGAAATGATGGAAGATCCAGAAGCTTTAGACTAAATCAGCTACTTGCTGCGCCATGATGGCGATACCCTCTTGAAAAGTTCTAGGTGCGTAACCTAGGACTTTTTTTGCTTTATCGAGTACAAATCCGGTGCGAGCGGGTCTCTTCGCTGTTTGTTGGAAGGTAGAAGAGTCTGCCTTTTGTAAAAGTGACTTATCTAAGCCATAATAATCCGCCGTCATCACCGCCATCTCGTATGGAGTTAAGAAATCAGAGCCGGAGATATTGAATATGCCTTCCACTTCATCTTTAGCTAGTAACCAACAGCCCATCGCTAAATCTTCCGCTAGAGTAGGTGTACGGAATTGATCTGTCACCACTTGGATGGTTTTGCCATCCTCTAGGGATTTCTTCACCCAAAGCACGATGTTCGAACGGCTCATGTCCGGAACGATGCCATAGACTAAAACTGTGCGTGCAATGCTCCAGCGAATATTTGAATCAAACAATAGCTGTTCCGCCTTTAACTTGCTTTCGCCATAATAGGAGATGGGATTGGCAATTCCTTCTTCCGTATAAGGGCCGTCTGCCCCATCAAAAATGAAGTCAGTTGATAAATGACATAAATAGGTGCCGTGTTTTTCGCAGGCCTCGATTAAAAATGCAACTGCGTCTACATTTAATAGATCACACCCTTCACGATCTGTTTCGCAGGTATCCACATTCGTCATAGCCGCCGTGTGAATAACCACTTCCGGTTTGAATTGATCAAAGATCGCATGTACTTCAGATGGAACTGTGATATCTAAGGACGCATAGGTATAACCCTCGGTTGCAGGTAAACGATTCGCACCTCGTGCCGTAGCGATTAAATCCACGCCTTCTTGACCTCGTAATAGCTCGATGAGTTTTTGGCCTAATAAACCGTTGGATCCTGTGATTAATATGCGTTTTTTCATGAACCTAATTCCTGTCTGATTTTACGTAATAATTGGTGCGCCCCTAAGTGGATGAGCTCCATGGCTACTTCTTTTCCTAAAAGCGCTGGATCGGATCCCGTCGCCGAATGAACGATATTTTCGACTCCATCCAGGCTAAGTACCCCGGCTTGCAAAGTCAATTGACCGTTCTGATGTATCGCATGTCCGTATACTGGAACGCTACAGCCGCCTTCTAAGTGGGCTAATAAGTGGCGTTCTGCTAGTAAGGTAGCCTCGGTAGCTGGATGGTTGCAAGCCTTTCGCACTAGTTCTTTTACCTCAGCGTCTAAGGTAAGGGCGCATTGGATGGCTACCGATCCTTGACCTACTGCCGGTACAAATTGATCTAAACTCAGGTGCTGGGCGATATAGGATTCCATTTCCATGCGGTGCACGCCGGCAAAAGCAAGTAACATGGCGTCACATTCTCCGTTTTTTAATTTTTCCAAACGGGTCTGCAAATTACCTCGCATCTCCACCGCGGTATGTTGTGGGTAGAAATGACGCAGGAAAGCGCGTCTACGCGTAGAAGACGTTCCAATGCGCAAAGGTTCGCTCGAAGCTAAGGTCTTCGCTGGATCAAGGCTTAGAACGACATCTTGGGCCGCTTCGCGCTCTGTGAACGCGATTAATTCCAGTTCTGCAGGCAAATGGGAGGGAAGATCCTTCGCCGAGTGCTGAGCAATATCAATTTCGCCTGCGCAAAGCATGGCTTCTAATTCTTCGGTAAAGACTCCTTTTGATCCGATTTTAGATAGCGAGCGATCCAAAATCTGATCTCCTTTCGTCGTGATCGCAACGATTTCATAGCCTAAACCTTGAGTAGCTAGCAAAGCCCCTACGTGGTGGGCTTGCCACAAGGCTAATGCTGAATTTCGTGTGCCTATGCGAACCGTCTTCATATTAAGAGTTTTTCGCGTGGAAAACGCGTAATAAGTGGAGTGAAAGATCAAGGTGCACCATTTTAGCGCGCGCATTGCGTTCTAAATGGTAGTGAACCTCGGATATTTTTTCGGTCATCGCCGCAATCTTTTCAGTGCTCAAAGTCTTCGAGAAATTATCCACAAAGGCTTTTTCCTTTTCCAGCGATTTGATCAGACCGCTTGCATCCGAAATCTGGTACAAACATTGTCTGAAAATATGCAGGCTATAGGTCAAGATGCTTTTTTGATTCTCCTTCGCTAAACCGTCGAATTGATCGGCTAACTGCACTAATTTTGATAGATTTCGGGCATAAATGGCACGCATCCATTCCGCGAACCAGGTCGTTGTGCTCAGGTTATCAGAGTTCGATTTCTCTAAAGCCTCGGAGATATTTCCCTCGCAATTCACCGCGATTTGATGTGCCTTTTCGGTATCAATTTCAGCCTTTTGTACTAAATAAGCGGCTAAATCCTCCACATCTACAGCCCCTACGCTCACGCGCTGTGTTCTGGAAATAATGGTCGTTAATAACTTATCCGGCTCCGCACAAACCAAAATAAATAGGGTAGAACTTGGCGGTTCCTCTAAGGTCTTTAGTAAGGCATTTCCCGCCGAAGCATTGAGTGTCTCTGGATTCCAAAGCATTACCACTTTAAAGGGAGCTTCAAAGGGTTTTAGGCTGATTTTTTGGACTAATTTACGCGTTTCTTCTACGGGTATATTTCCTTGGCGATTACCCTCGGCACCCATGTAGGCTAGCCACTCGGGCAAGGTTCTGAAGTACGATTCTTGGATGAATTTACGCCAATCGGGCAAGAATGTGTCGGATTCTGCGTCCTTGATTTTCTTCGTGATAACCGTCGGATAAACGTAGACTAAATCCGGGTGAACACCACGTTGCAATTTCTGGCAACTAGGGCAAACACCACAGGCGTCTGATTCGGAACGATTCGTGCAAAACAAATAGGTAACAAACGCATGCGCCATCGCAAGTTGAGCTCCTCCCGGAGGTCCCACGAATAATTGGGCATGAGCGATGTGTTGATTTTGCACCGCCAGCGACAAGGTTTTCTTGGTTTTAACTAGACCCGGAATGTCTTGAAATCGCATGCAAATGGCTTTTTAGAAAGAAAGAACTAATTTCGGAAAGATGTGTCCGCTTTCCAAATTTCTTCCATGCTTTGGCGTAGATTTTCGGGTATTTGTTGGTTTTTCAAGTTAATCCAAGCACAGGCCGCGGCATAGGCTTTCTCGAAATCAAAGGCACGCAAGTTCGGATACTCCCCAAAACTAAACGAGGGGATGTAACGCGGTGGAAATCCAATGCTTGAAACGTTGCAATGGCTGCCTATCACGGTCCCCGTATTGAAGGAAGTGCTTACTCCGGTAGTAACGAAATCGCCGATGATTTGGCCTAAAGACTTCAGACCCGTATTTCGTGGCGCTTGTAAAGCATAATCATACAGCGAAACGGGTTGTATGTCGTTTCGCAGGTTAGACCCATTCGTTAAGGCGCCTAAATTCGAAAAAGATCCCACGATTGAATTGCCTAAATAACCCTCATGTGCCTTGTTGCTGAAAGGGAAGAAGATGCAGTGATTGATTTCACCACCCACTTTGCAGCCTGATCCTATCGTGGTATTCGGGCGAATCTTCGCCCCGATATTCGTCGTCGCGTCCTTCAGGAGCGCTGCAGGGCCTTGGATCAAGGTGCCTATTTGTATGTTTACCCCTTCACCTATATAGATAGGGCCTTGGCTCGCATCTAATATACTCCCTTTTACGGAAGCGGAGGGGTGGATGTAGATTTCTTCCGAACAGATAAACGTATTGTTTCCGGGAGAAGGATTATTTCCTTTGATCTCCGCACGCAAAAACTCTGATTGAAAATGCAGCAATTCTTCCGGATGTTTCAAGAAGGGAAGGTGCTTTTCTATGGTGGTTGTGCCTTTCCCTCTTTGGGCTAACATCTGACCCTGGTATGCATAAGAAGAGTCCGCCGGAAGTTGATTCAAAATTTCGAACGTGCTAGGCAAAGGAAGCACCGAACTCATCACCTGAATGTCCGCCATTTCAGGGCTCGAAACATGTGTGGGCCATTTACTTTCTAGGGTACTTGTACCCACCCATAATTCAGCGACTTTGCGGTGCTGAGTCAGGGGTTGAAGCGCGGCTTTACTAGCCTGATCCTCGAAAAGATAAACGGAGAGCTGCATTGGACAAATCTAGGATAAAAAAAGCCTTCCCCCAAAAATGGAAGAAGGCTTTTTAGTATGGGCGTAAGGAAAATTACTTCGCGTAACGCTTGTTGAATTTGTCCACACGTCCTGTTGTATCTAACAATACGTTCTTACCTGTATAGAATGGGTGAGATTGTGATGAAACCTCTAGTTTGTACACTGGGTAAGTTGCTCCTTCGAATTCTGTTGTCTCTGTAGTAGCAACACATGAACGAGTTAAAAACTTGTAATCAGCTGATAGATCGTGAAATACAACTTCTTTGTATTCTGGGTGGATATCTTTTTTCATGATAATGGATAATAGACGATTCCCTGCCGTCTTGTTTAAAATATTTTTCCAAAGGGGATATTTGGACCTCACAATAAGGGATGCAAAATTACAAATTGTATTCTATTTTCCAAATCTTTTCCTTAACAAAATTTTAGAGAATTCCATGGGTATTTTAGGTCAGAAAAATTTTAAAAAATATTTTTTTAGCACTTTTCTAAGAAGCAATACGGCTAATGAATTGAGTGACGGGGGTTTGCATGTGGTATTTCAAATACACCCTTTTTTTATATTTTTTTTGGCCAAAAAATTGTTTGCATGAAGCCCGCATTTTTTCTAATTTTACCAAGAGCACAATCAGCCAAAGATGCTTCAATTTTTGGTTTAGGAAAGCATAAAAACAAAACCGCCACACACTCAATTTGTTAGCGCAATTTGGGTCCAAAAGCTAAGAAAAAAATTCTCTTAACGCAGGGAATCTATTGTCTTCTTTTTTGTTGGTTGGTTTTCGCATTTATAGAGAATTAGAGTTTTAAAATATAATAGATAGATACACATGTACGTAGTAAAAAGAGACGGTCGTCGCGAATCAGTAAAGTTTGACAAAATCACCGCCAGAATTGAAAAGCTGAGTTACAGCTTGGATCCATTTTTTGTTCAGCCTTTAGAGG
>JBJOIV010000034.1:0-19391 GCA_046046955.1 Bacteroidota bacterium
TTATGCCCCATCCAATAACCATCGATAGCTTAAAGGAACAGCTGAAAAAAACCTTTGGATTTAGCCAATTTCGCGGGGAGCAAGAAGCTATTATCCTAAATACGGTTCAAGGTAAAAACAGCTTTGTTTTAATGCCTACGGGTGCAGGAAAATCACTTTGCTACCAATTACCGGCAATTGTGATGGAGGGAACGGCGATTGTCATCTCGCCTTTGATCGCTTTGATGAAGAATCAGGTGGACCAAATGGTCGCTTTTGGCATTAATGCCCAATTCTTAAATTCCTCGCTAACCCGCGCTGAAATCAATCGGGTGAAAGCGGAAGTCATCTCTGGAGCCGTTAAATTATTGTACATCGCCCCAGAATCCCTAAATAAGCAAGAGAACCTGAACTTTTTAAAGCAGGCGAAAATATCCTTCGTGGCCATCGATGAGGCACACTGTATCTCCGAATGGGGCCACGATTTTAGACCAGAGTACCGCAAGATTCGCACGATCATCGAGACAATCGATGAGAAAATGCCCATCATCGCTTTAACCGCAACGGCTACGCCTAAGGTGCAAATCGACATCCAAAAGACCCTA
Organism: Bacteroidota bacterium; assembly: GCA_046046955.1. Lineage (GTDB taxonomy): Bacteria > Bacteroidota > Bacteroidia > Cytophagales > Spirosomataceae > Aquirufa. Next base: position 585 of record JBJOIV010000034.1, read on the forward strand.
AATCTAGAAGATGCAACGGTTTTCAAATCCTCTTTCAACCGCAAGAACCTCTATTATGAGATTCGTTCAAAGAAAGATATCGATAAGCAACTCATCCGTTTCATTAAGTCACACAATGGCAAGGCGGGGATTATTTACTGCCTTTCCAGAAAGCGGGTGGAGGAAATTGCGGAATTATTGCACGTAAATAGCGTGAAAGCCCTTCCTTATCATGCTGGGTTAGAACCACAGGTGCGTATGGCGAACCAGGAAGCTTTCTTAAATGAGGAAGTGGATGTAATGGTGGCGACGATTGCCTTCGGAATGGGTATCGACAAACCGGATGTGCGTTTTGTGATCCACTATGACGCTCCTAAGTCCCTGGAGGGCTATTACCAGGAGACGGGGCGCGCGGGTCGCGATGGTCTGGATGGTACGTGTATCTTATTTTACACCTACGATGACATCCTGAAATTAGACAAGTTTAATAAAGATAAGGCCGTTACAGAGAAGGAGAATGCCAAAATCCTCCTGTCTGAGATGGTCTATTATACAAATATTGGTGTTTGCCGCCGCAAGCAATTGCTACACTATTTTGGGGAGCATATGGCAGAAAACTGCGGATTCTGCGATAACTGTATGCACCCGACGCCGACTTTTAAAGCGGAGGAGGAAGTTAGTTTAGTCTTGAAAGCAGTGCAGCAAACCGGCGAACAATTCGATGCGGAGCACATTGCGGATTTCTTAGAAGGCAAATCAAATTCCTTCATTCAGAGCCACGAACAGGAGAAACTAGCCTTGTTCGGTGCAGGAAAAACGGTTTCTTGGATTGCCCCAGAGGTTGATGAGGACGACGAAGAGGAGGACGATGATGAGTCAGATGAGGACGCACCGAAGAAGTCAAAAATTCGCAAAACAGCTTCGAAGCCTGTGCCTATCGAGGACGAAAAATCCCCTTGGATTTCGTTCATCAAGCAGATGGCGATTTTTGGGCTTTTAGATAAGGACATTGAGAATTACGGGGTATTGAAGATTTCTGAGGCGGGCGCGGCCTTCCTACAGGCATCTTTCCCCGTGACTTTCTACAAAGACCACGATTACGAAAAGGAGGCTGAACCAGCTGAGAGCGAGGATGAGGGAGCTGCTTTAGGGGCCAAAGCTTACGATGACGCCCTTTTTGACATACTCAAAACCCTACGCAAGAAGATCGCGAAGGAGAAGAATTTGCCTCCTTATGTGATTTTCCAAGATCCTTCTTTGGAAGAAATGGCGACCACTTATCCGACTACTCAGGATGAAATGGCCCAAATCAACGGTGTGGGAATGGGTAAAGTCGTGAAATTCGGTAAGCCATTCCTGGATGTGATCAATCGCTACGTGGAGGAAAACGAGATCGAAACCGCGAAAGAGGTGGTGGTGAAATCGACGGTGAATAAATCCAAAATCAAGATTTACATCATCCAACAAGTCGATCGCAAAATCGATTTAGACCTGATTGCTGAGCAAAAAGAGGTCAGCATGGCGGAATTGATTGAGGAAATCGAAACGATTTGCTTCTCGGGCACCAAGTTGAATTTAGATTATTATATCAATCAAGTGATCGAACCTGATAAGCAGGATGAGATTTACGAATATTTCATGTCTGCAGACTCAGATGATATCGCTGAGGCGCTAGAAACCTGTGATATCGAGGACGTGAGCGAGGAAGAACTTCGCTTAATGCGCATTAAATTTTTAAGTGAATTAGCCAATTAATCATCATATGAACGTTTTAATATTAGGTGCTGGAGGCCGTGAACACGCATTTTCTTGGAAGATTAGCCAAAGCCCTATCCTAGGTAATTTATACATTGCACCTGGTAATCCAGGCACCGCACAATGCGGAACGAATTTAGCGATTAGCGTAACGGATTTTGAAGGAATCGCCGCGGCGATTCGCACACACGATATCGGATTAGTGGTCGTAGGACCTGAAGAGCCCTTAGTAAAAGGCGTGCGCGATTTTATCGAAGCACAAGCTGACCTACAGCACGTAGGCATCGTAGGTCCAGGCGCAGATGGAGCCCAAATCGAAGGCAGTAAGGACTTTTCGAAGAACTTTATGCACAAATACGGCATTCCTACGGCAGCCTCACAAACTTTCACGAAGGATACGATCGCTGAAGGCTTAGCCTATCTACAAGCACAATCTTTACCCATTGTATTAAAGGCAGACGGGTTAGCAGCAGGGAAAGGCGTAATTATCGCCTTGACTTTGGAAGAGGCTGAAACGGCTTTGAACGAAATGCTATTAGATGCGAAGTTTGGTGATGCGAGTTCCAAAGTCGTAATCGAACAATTCCTTCGCGGGATCGAACTATCCGTTTTCGTTCTTTCTGACGGAGAAAATTACGTCGTGCTTCCAGAGGCGAAAGATTATAAGCGCATTGGCGAAAATGACGAAGGTTTAAATACCGGCGGTATGGGAGCGGTTTCGCCGGTTCCGTTTGCGAATGAGAAGTTCATGGAAGCGGTTCGTGTAAAAGTGATCGAACCAACCGTGAAAGGTTTAAAAGCAGAGAATATTGACTACAAAGGTTTCATCTTCATCGGTTTAATGAACCATGAGGGCGAGCCCTATGTCATCGAATACAATGCAAGAATGGGGGATCCGGAAACGGAGGTGGTTTTACCTAGAATCGAATCAGATTTCCTATCTTTGTTGATTGCAGCCTCGAATGGCACGCTGAGCGAACAAAAAATTTCCATTTTGGACCAATACGCTGTTACAACTATGTTAGTGGCGGGTGGATATCCAGAGGAATACCGTAAAGGCGATGTGTTATCGGGTCTAGACAAAGTGGAAGACGCGATCGTTTTCCACGCAGGAACCACCTCGAAAGACGGTGAAATAATAACCAGTGGTGGCCGCGTAATGGCGCTAACTGGCACTTCGAATACCTTGGAAAAGGCGATCCAGAAATCTCAAAAGGCCGCCCAAACCATTCAATTCGAAGGTAAAAACTTTAGAAGAGACATCGGATTAGATGTATTAAGATATGGCATGTAAATCGTGTTCCAGTGGGTCTTGTGGCTCTACCAGCACTAACGGAGAGGTAAAAGGCTGCCAAAGCAATGGCGGTTGTGGCTCAGGTGGTTGCAATAAAATGAACGTCTTCGACTGGTTATCTGACCTAGACGTACCCTCTTTCCAACGCTACCACATCGTGGAAGTGAAGTTCAAAGGAGGCAGAAAAGAATATTTCCGCAATGCAGATCAATTAGAATTGCATACGGGGGATTCCGTGATGGTCGATTCCAGCAGCGGAACTCAATTAGGAACCGTTTCTCTTCAAGGAGAACTCGTGCGTCTTCAGTTATTGAAAAAGAATATCAAAGACGACGATAAAATCAAAACAATCTTCCGTTTAGCCACAGACAAGGACATCGAGAAGCACGAGCAAGCGATGGCGCGCGACCTGCCTACCATGTACCGTGGACGTCAAATCATCAGTGATTTGAAGCTAAACATGAAATTATCGGATGTGGAATTCCAGTCAGATGGTTCTAAAGCCATCTTCTATTATTCTTCAGAAGACCGTGTCGATTTCCGCGAACTGATCAAATTACTCGCGACTGAATTCAAGATTCGTGTCGAGATGAAGCAGATTTCCCTTCGTCAAGAAGCCGGCAGATTAGGCGGAATCGGGGTTTGTGGCCGTGAATTGTGCTGCTCTACCTGGTTATCGGATTTCAAAAACGTTACCACTTCAGCGGCTCGGTATCAAAACCTATCCCTGAATCCAGTCAAATTAAGCGGACAATGTGGACGTTTAAAATGCTGCTTGAACTACGAATTAGAGACCTATATGGATGCTCTAAAAAGCATTCCGACGATTGAGGGTCGCCTGAAAACGAAGCGTGGAGATGCAATCTTACAGAAGACCGATATCTTCAAGCGGATGATGTGGTTTGGGATTGTGGGTGAAGAGGCGATTTGGATCCCGGTGAGCTGTGATCGCGTAGCTGAAATCGTTGAATTAAATAAAAAAGGAATTATCCCTGAGTCGTTTGAGGATCTGAATCCAGATGCTCCAGCGGTGGAAAAACCTACCCTATCCGAATTGAACTCTGATTTAGAGCGGATGGATAAGAAATACGGTGGCTCTGCGAAATCAGGTAATCGCAATAACAGAAATAACCGGAGCAATCGTGACGGAGGACCTCGTTCAGATCGTGGACCACGCCCTCCAAGACCAGAAGGTGAAAACCGTGGTCCTAGACCAGAGCGCGGGCCAAGACAAGAAGGACAAGATCGCGGACCACGTCCACCACGTCCAGATGGTGAAAACCGGGGACCGAGACCGGAGCGCGGGCCGAGACCAGAAGGGCAAAATCGTCCAGACGGAGCCGCTCCTTTAAGCGATGGTACGGCGACACCGAAGCCATTTAAGAAGAAAAAGAAGTTCAAACCAAGACCTCCGAGAGATGGTGCAGCGCCTACCCCTGAAGCTTAGCCTTGGATTCATTTTCCTTCTAGAGCTACTTTTCTTTGCTTGCGGAAATACGAATGTGGCCATTGATGAGACCTCTAGTTTCCCTGAATCAGGTTGGATTCAAAAGCAACCCGTTCAATTCGAGGTGACTGTGGAAGATTCGTTGGTGAATTACGCTTTATATGTAGTCGTGCGTCAAAATAATGCCTATCCTTTCTACAACCTCTATTTCAGCCCGAGTATCATGGATGGGCAAGGGAAGATTATTCAAAGAGGATTAGCAGAAGCCATTTTGTATGATCCTACGACAGGGAAGCCGAAAGGTGCGGGTTTTGGCGATATCTATGAGAAAAACTTTCTAGTCTATCCCACGCTAAAATTCCCAAAAAATGGGAAGTATAAAATTCAATTAGATCAATCCATGCGGGTAGATACGCTGGCGGGGATGGTGTCGATCGGGCTTCGTTTAGAGAAAAAATAGCATGGCAAAAATAGACGACATCGATAAAAAGATTCTCGCATTTCTACACGAAGATGCCTTTCTTTCGAACAAAGAAATGGCCCAACGTTTAGGCATGAGCGCCACGCCGATCCATGAACGCATTAAGCGTATGGAAAAAGAAGGGGTCATCACGGGTTACCGAGCGATGATTAATCCAGCAAAACTGGGCAAGACCCTGACCGTTTTCTGTGATATTTCCTTAAAAGAGCACGCGGCAGAATACCTAAATCAGTTCGAAAAGGACGTGATGAATTTAGCCGAAGTCGCCGAATGTTATTGCGTTTCTGGGCACAGTGATTTCTTATTGAAAATTGTTGTGGCCGATATGGATGAATACCGCGAATTTATTTTGCACAAACTAGCAAGTATAAAAAATATAGGCAACGCCCAAAGTCATTTCGTTATGAACGAAGTGGAGAATGAGCATTTTATGCCTTGGATTTCGAATTCTTTAACCAATTAAGCCTATAAGTTAGGGTAATCCTTTCCTCGAATTTGATTACTTTAGTGTTAAACCTATTATCATGAATAAAATAACGAAGACAATCCTGTCCCTTTTGGCCATTACCCTCATTCTGGGTTTAGCCTTTTATCCTAAAATCAAGAAGACTTTTTTCTCTGCTGAAACGAAGGAGAAAGGGAAAGAGAAGGGCGGTCCTGGTGGAAAGGGCGGAAAGACGGCTGTGATTGTGACGGTTGTGAAATCGACGCGTTTGGACGATATGATTAGTTCGACGGGGTCTATTTTGCCAAACGAAGAGGTCGAAATTCGTTCAGAAATCGCTGGCCGTATCATTGCTTTGAACATTAAAGAAGGGGATGTTGTGGCGAAAGGCACGGTTTTACTTCGCATTAACGATGATGATTTGCAGGCTCGTCTACGCAAATTAGGCTTCAACAAGAAGCTAGCAGAAGATAACGAAGCTCGCCAAAAAGTCTTATTACAAAAAGAAGCCATCTCGCAACGCGAGTATGACATAGCGGTTAACTCGGTGAATACGATTTCGGCAGACATCGAAGATTTAAAAGCACAAATTCTAAAAACGACCTTGCGCGCTCCATTTGCAGGAAAAATTGGTTTCCGTTATGTGAGTTTAGGAAGTTACATTTCTCCTAGCACGCAAATTGCGACGTTGACGAACACGAATCCAGCGAAAATCGAATTCGCTATTCCAGCAAAATATGCCACTCAAGTTAGAAATGGTGGTACGATTGAATTTACTACGGAGAATGAGGAAAAGAATTACACTGGTCGCGTGTATGCGATTGACCCTAAGATCGATCCTCAAACAAGAACCTTGCAAATCAGAGCTCAAGCCCCTAACCCGGGTAATGAATTAGTTCCTGGCGCTTTTGCTAAGGTGAATTTGATTCTGAAGACGAAAGGATCTGCGATTATGATTCCAACGGAAGCCGTTATTCCGGAAGCAAAAGGAAACAAGGTGTATGTGGTGAAAAATGGCAAATCAGTATCGACTAAGGTGACTTTGGGAACCCGTGGCGATAAGTCTGTAGAGATTTTAGATGGATTAGCAATCGGAGATACCCTCATTACGAACGGTATCATTCAAGTAAAGCCAGATGGCGAAGTAGAAATTAAAGAAGTCGTAAAATAAATCCAATATGGCATCTTTCTCAGAGATTAGCATAAAAAGACCGGTACTTTCGATTGTGATGTCCATCACGATCATCGTATTTGGTATCATCGGATATACCTACCTGGGTGTCCGGGAGTACCCTTCCGTGGATCCACCGGTGGTAAACGTGCAAACGACCTATACAGGGGCGAATGCAGACATCATTGAATCCCAAATCACGGAACCCTTAGAGGAGTCCATCAATGGTATCGCCGGTATTCGTACCCTTTCCAGTTCAAGCCGCGATGGCCGTTCGAGTATCACAGTAGAATTCGATCTTTCTGTGAATATCGAGGATGCCGCTAACGACGTTCGTGACCGCGTTTCCCGTGCGATGGGCCAATTGCCTAAAGACGTGGATCCACCTATCGTAGCGAAAGCGGATGCGGATGCGAATCCGATTTATAACATCAACGTTTTTTCAGCGACGCGTGATTTATTGTCTTTAAATGAATTAGCCACCCGAAATATCAAGGAGAAATTCCAAACGATTCCGGGGGTTAGTTCGGTGCAATTGTGGGGTGAGCAGAAATACGCCATGCGTTTGCACATCGATCCAGAGCGTTTAGCCTCCTTCCGATTAACTGCGCCAGACATCGTATCGGCTTTAGCTAAGCAAAATATTGAATTGCCCTCTGGAAGTATCGAAGGAGCGACGACCGAATTAACGGTACGTACGCAAGGTCGTTTAACGACAGAAGAGGATTTCAATAATTTGATCATCAAAGAAGAGGGCGATCGTTCCGTGAAATTTTCGGATGTGGGAAGAGCAGAGCTTTCACCTGAAAACAACAAGACCTTCTTTAAAAGGGATTTAAAACCGATGATTTCCATCGCGGTTATTCCTCAGCCAGGTTCGAATCAGATCCAAATCGTCGATGCGATCCACAAGAAAGTAGAGCAAATTCGCTTGACTTTGCCGGCAGATGTGGAGATGAAAGAAGGTTTCGATAACACAAAATATGTGCGTAAATCGATCGAGGAGGTAGAAGAAACCATCTTTACGGCCATTTTATTAGTAACGATTATCATCTTCTTGTTCTTACGTGACTGGAGATCGACCATCATTCCATTAACGGCTATTCCGGTCAGCTTAATCGGGGTTTTCTTCTTCATGTACTTAGCTGGGTTCTCCATTAACGTATTGACCTTGTTAGGAATCGTACTTTCTATTGGTCTCGTGGTGGATGACGCGATTGTGGTTTTAGAAAATATATATACCAAAATCGAGGAGGGCTTAAGCCCTTGGGAAGCGGCCGTTGAAGGCTCGAAAGAGATCTATTTCGCTGTTATTTCGACCACAGTAACCTTAGCGGCGGTATTCTTACCGGTGATTTTCTTGCAAGGTATCACGGGGCGCTTGTTCCGCGAATTCGGAATTGTGGTAGCCGGATCGGTGATTATTTCGGCCTTCGTTTCGTTGACCTTAACGCCTATGTTGAGTTCTCGCTTATTGAAGGGGAGTCATTCAAAACCGTGGTTCTACACGGTAACGGAACCTTTCTTTGTGGCCTTGACAAAAGGTTATGAAGATTCGCTAGCTGCCTTTATCAAGATCCGTTGGATGGCTTGGGTGATCATGATTACCTTGTTTGGAATTATTTATGCCCTGTTTAAATTCGAGGCGATTCCATCTGAATTAGCGCCATTAGAGGATAGAGGCGGTCTTCGTGTGAACGCGGTGGCACCGGAAGGAGCTACTTTCGAATACATGTTGAACTATACGGATGAGATGGCCAAATTCTTGACAACTGCCATTCCTGCACATGAGCGTTATGCGGTGTACTCAATTACCTCCCCTCCTTTTGGAAATGGGGGATCAAATACGGGTAGTATGCGTGTCATTTTATCTGATCCGGAAGGGCGTAGAACGCAGCAGCAAATTGCGGAGGAGCTTCAGCCGAAGATCAAGAAATTCACGGGAGCTCGTGCGACCTTGATCCAAGAACCTACCTTGTCTACTGGACAACGTGGGGGTGGAGGTCTACCGGTAGCCTTTGTAATTCAAGCTTCGACTTTCGAGAGTTTGAAGAAGAATATTCCATTGTTTATGGCCAAAGTTCGCGAGAGCTCGAAGTTCGAAACAGCAGACGTTAACTTGAAGTTTACGAAACCAGAATTGCGTTTGGAAATCAACCGTGATAAAGCCCAAAACCTCGGCATATCGATCCAAGATGTGGCCACTACTTTACAGTTAGGCCTATCTGGTAGACGTTTTGGCTATTTCGTGATGGACGGAAAGCAATACCAAATCATCGGTCAAATCGATCGTCCCATGCGTAATGATGTATCTGACTTAAAATCGCTTTATGTGAAAAACAACCGAGGCGATCTGATTCAATTAGATAACCTGGTGAAGATCACTGAACAAAGTACTCCTCCACAACTCTTCCGTTACAACCGCTACGTAGCGGCAACGGTAACGGCACAAATGGCAAAAGGAGTTACCTTAGGAGAAGCATTGAACGAGATGGACAAATTAGCGAAAGAAACCTTCGACGTTTCCTTCTCGACGGCCTACGATGGCCAAAGTAAGGAATTCAAAGAGTCTAGCTCTTCCCTACTTTTCGCCTTCGCACTTGCCATCTTATTGATCTACTTGATCCTTTCCGCTCAATTCGAAAGCTTCGTTGATCCTTTTATCATCTTGTTCACTGTTCCATTAGCCGTAGCAGGTGCCCTTTTAACTTTGTGGGATTTCAGTCAAACCCTGAATATCTTCTCCCAAATCGGTATCATCGTCCTCATCGGTCTCGTAACGAAGAACGGTATCTTGATTGTAGAATTTGCCAACCAACGGAAGGAATCTGGATCAGAGAAAATCAAAGCAGTTCAAGAAGCGGCAGTAGCTCGTTTCCGCCCTATCATTATGACCTCGCTTTGTACAATTTTAGGTATTTTACCGATCGCCTTAGCCTTGGGTTCGGGTTCGCAAAGTAGGGTTTCGATGGGTATCGCTGTAGTAGGTGGTATGTTATTCTCCACTACGTTGACCCTGTATATCATTCCTGCGATTTACAGTTATTTATCGAGTAACCGCAAACCAGTACATGCCGAATAAAGACATTTGGATGCAACGCGCTTTCGACCTAGCCTTGTTAGGCTCAGGGCGCGTTGCCCCTAATCCTCTTGTCGGTTGCGTGATTATTAATAATGACCGTCTTATCGGCGAAGGTTACCACCAACAATATGGTGGGCCACATGCCGAAGTCAATGCCATCCGTAATGCCTCTGAATCAGTTGCTGGCACGACAGCCTTTGTAACCTTAGAACCGTGTTCGCATTTCGGCAAAACCCCTCCTTGTGCAGATTTACTAATTGAATCCGGAATCAAAGAAGTATATGTCGCAAACTTAGACCCTAATCCACTGGTAGCTGGAAAGGGTATCGCGAAACTAGAAGCGGCTGGGATTACCTGTCACGTGGGATTACTAGCAGAAAAGGGAGAATGGATCAATCGCCATTTCTTTACCTTTCACCGACTGAAACGACCCTATATTACCTTCAAATACGCATGTTCAGCAGATGGATTTATCGCTTTAGCGGGTGGCAAGCCCACACAAATCTCGTCTGAACTTTCCGCCATTCGCGTGCATCAAATGCGCGCAGAACATCAGGGAATCTTAGTAGGCGTCCAAACCATCATCAACGATAATCCCACACTTAACACTCGATTAGTACCAGGCAAAAATCCCCTCCGAATCGTCCTAGACCCGCAGGGTAGAATTCAAGCCGATGCGAAAGTGCTGACAGATGACGGAGAAACGGTAGTTTTAAAATCTACTTCAGAAATTCTACAGTTGGGTATTCAATCCATCTTAGTCGAGGGCGGCGCTCAAACGATGGAAAGATTGTTTGCGGAGGGGTTGGTAGATGAGATTTGGAAAATACGATCTCCAAAAACCTTACAAGAGGGCATTACTGAACCGAAACTAGCGGTGAAATGGCGAGCAATCGACTACCTAGGCGATGACACCTGGTTTAAAGGAATCCTAAAACCTGGGCCAGCAAGTACATATTCAAACCCAGAATAATCGCGGTTATCACCCAAACGATTCCCTGCAAAAGCGGCGAATTCGCGAACTTACCCATCTTTTGTTTATCCCCTGTAAATAGTACCAGCGGAATCACAGCGAAGCTCAATTGCATCGACAAGATGACTTGTGAAAAAACCAGTAACTCCCCTATCTTCGATTCCCCGTAGATCCAAGTAATGAAAAAAGCCGGAATGATGGCAATCAAACGCGTAATCAAACGTCTAAGCCAAGGGGCAATCCGTAGATCTAGGAATCCTTCCATAACGATTTGGCCGGCAAGGGTACCGGTTAGTGTAGCATTTTGGCCAGAAGCTAAGAGGGCCACAGCGAATAGGATGCTGGCTAGTTGACTACCTAAAACTGGATCTAATAATTGATAGGCATCTCGAATATCAGCCACGTGGTGTAGATTATTCCCGTGGAAGGCAGCGGCGGCTAGAATCAGAATCCCGGCATTAATAAAAAAGGCCAAGCCTAAGGAAATTGTCGAATCCCAGGTAGCATATTTGATCGCTTTTCCCTTGTCCTCCTCTGTGTCTTTGATGGCACGAGTCTGGACGATACTCGAGTGTAAATACAAATTGTGGGGCATCACCGTGGCTCCTAATATACCAATCGCCACGTAGAGCTGACTTGGATTCATCACTACAGAGGTTTGTGGAACGAGGCCTCCTAGGATTCCTGCCATCGATGGTTGCGAAATAATTAACTCATAGGCAAAGCAGCAAACAATGACGATGAGCAGGGATAAAACGATGGATTCGATGACTTTGAAACCCTTGTTTTGGAAGTATAAAATCAAAAAAACATCTAAAATCGTGATGACAATCCCGGCAAGAATTGGGATCCCAAAGAGCAATTGCAGCGCTAACGCGGAACCGATCACCTCCGCTAAATCACAGGCAGCTATTGCCAGTTCGCAGACAATCCATAGAAAGATGGCTACCGGTTTTGGGAAAGCATCCCCACAGGCCTGGGCTAAATCGCGCCCAGAAGCCACGCCTAATTTCAAGGCTAAGTGCTGTAAAACAATCGCAAAAATGCTGGAAACAAGAATAACCGATAAAAGCGTATAACCGAAAGAGGCTCCTCCAGCAAGGTCCGTTGCCCAGTTACCCGGGTCCATGTAACCCACAGCCACTAAAAAACCGGGACCCATGAAGGCCCGCAAATTCTTCCAAAAACCGGAGCCTGCAGGCACAGGTATCGTCCCAAACACTTCGGAGAGGGATTTCATTTTAGGACTAGAACGCCAAGGACTCGACATACATCAGAATTTTGTACAATTTAAAAATAATTTTTAGATTAACCTAAAAAATAAATTTACTATCTTTACCTCATGGCGATTTCATTCACAGAAGAAAACTACTTAAAAGTCATTCACCGTCTATCTGAGGCTACTTCAGAGGATATTTCAACGAACGCTGTCGCTGAATTAATGCAAACTAAAGCGGCGTCTGTGACCGACATGTTACGCAAATTAGCGGACAAAGGCTGGGTGAATTACCAGAAATACCAAGGAGTGCGCTTAAGTCCGGCAGGCGAAAAAATTGCGTTGTCGATTGTGCGAAAGCACCGACTTTGGGAAGTATTCTTAGTTGACAAAATGGGATTCAACTGGGATGAGGTACACGAAATCGCCGAACAACTAGAGCATATCGAGTCAGACGAACTAGTCCAAAAATTAGACGCCTACCTCGGTTTCCCTAAAACCGACCCCCACGGCGACCCAATTCCGAACAAAGAAGGCATCTTGCCTGAATTAGCCTACCTACACCTTTCGGATATCAAGGCCGGGAAAAACTGCATATTAATGGGAGTGGCGCAAGATTCTGCCGTCTTCTTGCAGTTATTAACGAAATTAAACCTGAGTTTGGGGGCTAAATTAGCGATCATAGAAATTAACGAATTCGATCGCTCCTTCTTCGTCTCAATTAACGACGCAGAGCCCATCTTCATTAGTCATGAAGTGGCAAAAAACATCCTCGTTAAAATTCTAGCTTAATAAATCGAGTACTTCGTCTTCGCTCAAAGCACGTAAGATGCTCTCGTCTGACGTTACCAGCTCTGAAGCTAAATCCTTCTTGCGTTGCTGTAAGGCCAAGATTTTCTCCTCCACCGTTTCTTTCGAGATGAACTTATAGGTGAAGACCGTTTTCTTTTGACCGATGCGGTGCGCGCGGTCGATCGCTTGAGCCTCCGCCGCTGGATTCCACCAAGGGTCTAACAAGAACACGTAATCCGCCGCCGTTAAGTTCAAACCTACTCCACCGGCTTTTAAAGAGATTAAGAAAACGGATTGCCCGTCGTCTTTTTGGAAGCTTTCCACTTGACCCTTCCGATCCAATGTACTACCATCTAAGTACGCATAGGCGATACCTCGCTCTTCCAAAGCCGTTTTAATCAAGTTCAAGTGCTGAACGAATTGACTAAAGATCAAGACCTTGTGGTGTTGTTCTAATACCGTTTCTAATTTCTCTAGAACGGCCTCCATTTTTCCGGAGTCGCCCGTATAACCTTCCTCGCAAAGCGATGGATGGTTTGCTAGCTGACGCAATTTCGTTAAACCCTGCAAGACAGAGAAACGGGATTTCTGTAAACCCTCGTCCTTGATCTGCTTTAAAAGCACATCGCGGTAGAATGATTTCGTTTTATCGTACAAGCGCTCCTGTTCCTCAGTCATCGAGCAATAGGTCACCGATTCCATCTTCTCTGGTAAATCCGCAGCAACTTGACGCTTTTCGCGACGCAATAAGTAGGGCTTAATTAAGAAATAAAGGCGCTTTTTCTTCTCCATATCCGCCTTCTTCTCGATCGGCAATTGGAAATGGTCTTTGAAATAGCGTTGAGTTCCTAGGAGTCCGGTGTTGACGAAGTTCATTTGGGACCAAAGATCCATCGTCGAATTCTCCAGCGGAGTTCCCGTCATCACGAGACGGAATTTTGCATTCAACTTCTGAACGGCTTTGGTAATATTCGCCAAAGGATTCTTAATCGCCTGCGACTCATCTAAAATTACATAGGAGAAAGCCTGCTTTTCGAACCACTCGATGTCCGAACGCACCATCCCGAAAGAGCAAAGAATCAAATCTACTTTTCCGATTTGGGCTTGCAACTTCTCTCTTTGAGGCCCACTATACACTAAAACGCGTAATTGCGGCGTAAATTTCTTCGCTTCCATCTCCCAGTTATAAAGTAGGGAGGTAGGCATCACGAGCAAGGTAGGCAAGGTCTCGCCTTGCTCCTTTAAACTTTGCAATAGACACAGCGTCTGCACCGTTTTACCAAGACCCATGTCATCCGCTAAACAAGCGCCTAGGCCCGCGGCCTGACGCGTGCGCATCCAACGATATCCTTCTAGCTGATACGGGCGCAAAGTCCCTTTGAAGTTCTTCGGTACGGGATATTCTTTCGCTTCCAGTGCTAAATCGTTGACCGTTTTAGCACGCAGAGCAGTTTTCACTAAATCTTGATTCTCCCACTCCTGCACTAATTGGTAATGCTGGCGTCGTAGGAAGACACCCTCTTCGCCGGGACGGGTTTCAGAGAAATAGAATAAATCTTGGTAATCGTGGAACCAGTTATCTGGAATCATCGCGATAGACCCATCTGGCAAGTGGAATTCTTTCTTCTTTTGCAGGATGAGCTGGCGGATTTTCAGGAATGGAATTTGGAATTCCCCAAACGAAATCACCGCTTGAATATCAAACCAATCCAGTTTTTCACCGATGCGAATCTTGATCTCAGGCTTGCCTAAGAAATAACGCGGTGCCTGTCCGTCACCTTTAAACTGCACCACAAATGCAGCCTGATCCAAGGCTTCTTTATTGGCCGTTAACCACTGAACTGCCTCACCACGTTGCATAAAGGCGCGACCGTCGCTCTCCATCTTAAGGCCTAAAGTCTTGAGTTGTTGGAAGGCACGCTTTTCTTTGACGTGGGAACGCATAATTTTTTGGAAGGCATAACTATCGCCTTTCTTTTCGAAAAGCACGTTTGCCTCAGACGATAAACCGTCCCAAGGGAAGCGGTTATTGCCGTATTGGAAGGACAGCACGAAATTCCAGCGGTCCGCTGCTTCCAATGCCGCCTTCTTTTTCAAAGTCTCCTCTTCCTCTATTTTAGGCGCTGTAGGGCCATAGGAAAGCAGGAATTGAACTGGCTTCTCGGTATTTGTAATCTCGAACCCCTTGGCATGCACCGGATAACGAGCCACCATTGCCTTCACGAATTTGCGGAAGTAATCTTCCTCCATATTCTTCGGAATCGCGACAAACTTCTTATTCAAGAAAGGGCGTAATTTCTTACCCTCTAATTCTGGATTGAAGTGGTATAATTTCTGGTTCATCAGCATCCAAGCCGGCTCATCGCATAAAACGACTGCGTCCTTGTACTGGAACTCTAACTTATTGCCTTGGTATTTTAAGGTAGGGAAGTAATGCGTATTCTCCTCATTGCGCATGAAATGGAATAAGACATCCACAGCCTCCGCTTCGATTTGAACAGATTGACGCATCGGGTTTCCATCATTTCCCATGATGAAGAGCGTCTTATCTGGACAAATTAGCCCAAATATTTGACCCCTCTTTTTCTCGATCACCGACATCACGGCCTCCTGAATATCTTTCTCCCCTTTCTCTGCATCCCAAGTCTTCAAGAAGAACTCCTCCATCGTCTTGCGCTTCGAAGTATTGAACTTTTCAAAAACGGCTACCGGTTTCATGCTCTCAATCAAACCCACGGCCGTACGGTCGCGGTCATCTAGCGCATGTTCAAATTCGTGGAAATTCCGGGAAGTAAGTGTTTGGTACTCCCAGGTCAATTGACCTTTCTCATTTAATTGCACCACAAAGACTTCGAATAAATATCCGAGGCATTCATGAGACAATAAAGAATAAACAACCTGGAAAGGTTTGTTAGGGGAGATTTTCATTTTAAAAACACCCGATTTCTCGGATTACAAGAGTCAAACCTTTAAAATTAAGGTTTTTTTCTCAATTGCAAGCAAGCCCAGTTGTTTTTTGATGCTTGCGCGATAAAATTAAGTTGCTGCTTATCAGCCGATTCCAATAAAAGTGGAATGTCTTCGGTATAGAAACCACTTAAGAAAAGTAGTCCCCCGGGCTTAATTCGAGCGGCGTATTCCGCCATTTCAGCGAGTAATATATTACGGTTAATATTAGCTAAAAGCACATCATAAGCCGTCTCATCCTCATCAGCTATCGTACCTAGCCCAAAAGGAATCTCCGCACACTCATTCAGCCCTGCATTTTCAATCGAATTCTCTACCGACCATTCATCGATATCGAAACCTCTCACGAAGCTAGCGCCACGCTTCTTTGCCACAAAAGCTAAAAGCCCTGTGCCCGTGCCCGCATCTAAAACAGTCTTACCCGTTAAATCCACATCGAAGAGGGCTTGCGTCATTAGGGAAGTTGTTTCGTGATGGCCTGTGCCAAAAGACATTTTGGGATTAATCACCACCTCCATCTGAAATCCTGGCTCTGAGGGATGGAAACTAGCGCGTATCAACACCAAGTCATCAATGCGAATGGGATCGTAATTACTCTCCCATACCTCATTCCAGTTTTGCTTTTCAATGCGATTCGTCTCGAAAGTCGTCAAACCGTAGCGCGACATAATTTCCGACAATGCCTCCTCCGAAAAATCTACCTCCGGGCAATACGCGATGACTCCCGTATCGGAATCCTCAAAAATATCGAACTGAATTTCGCCTAGCTCAGCGACTAAAATATCAGACAGCTCAGGACTGGCTGTAATTTTCACTTGAATCGTAGACATAAATTAATTAGAAGGAGGAGTGTTTTTCTTACCAAAAACAGAAATACCGATATACCGTTTCGGCTGTAATCTAAAGTCAAGCAAAAGCTTATCTAGATCAACGATGGTTTTATTTAATCCTAAGTATAGGCTATCATTCTTAATCAGTTTACCTGCCGTACCCTCGCCGCGCTCTAAGCCCTGCACGATTTTCTTTAACGAAACTACGGTCGCATCCACCTCTTTCAAGGTCTTACCGATTTTCAATGCATTCAAGGAATCCGCTACCGTATTAAACTTCGTTAACAAAGGGCGCAACTGCTTTTCAGTTTCAATCAAATCCGTCGATAAAGTCTTCATATTCGATGTAATCTGAGCAATATTCGCTTTGTTATCTGCGACAATACCATTCACCGAGCCATTGATATTAGAAACGGTCTCATTTGAAGTCTTCAACAAGGTATTCAAATAGGTGCCGGTGTGATCGAATTTATTCGAGATTTGGCGGAATGAAACTAGTAAGGAATCTGCGTTCGCGATCACTGGAATAGCCCGTTCTTTTAATAAGGCAGTGACGCCCACTTCCGTCTCCCCTTTTAAGAAAGAATCCTCGGCTAAATTTCCTTTGCCCTCTAAGCGCAAACGAATGATTTTACCACCTAATAAGGCCCCATCAGAGAGCACTGCCACAGTTTTATCTGGAATAAGGATGTCTTGGCTTAATCGTAAAGTGACTAAGATTTTATTGGCCTTTTCAGGCAGAATCTCCACTTTCTTTACCTTTCCGACCTCGATGCCATTCACCATCACTTGGTTAGAAACCATGAGCCCATCTACGTTGTCATATTCTACATAATAGACACGCGCCGTGGAGAAGACGTCATTCCCTTTCAGAAAATTAAACCCGAAATAGAGGATTAAGAAGGCTAACAATGCCAAAAACCCTACTTTTAATTCATTGCTTTTGAACATCGTTTCTATTTTTCGATTTCTTCTTTGTAAGCTTTAAACGCGGTAGCAATCGCTGTTGCCACTTCGTTTTGTCCTTTTTCGGACGCTAAATAATTCTCTTCCTCCGGGTTCGTTAAAAATCCCGTCTCTATTAATACACTGGGCATCGCTGTACGCCAGATCACTAAGAATCCTGCTTGCTTTACTCCAAAGCTCTTGCGTTGATAGGTCTTCGAAAACTGTTCCTCGACCTTCGATGCAAATTTTACCGAGCTCGCCATGAACGCGCTCTGGTAATTCGCCATCATAATATGGGCTAACGGAGAATTAGGATCAAAACCATCGTAGGTCTTTTGGTAATCCTTCTCTTGCAAGATAACGGAGTTCTCTCGCTTCGCTACGTTCAAATTACCATCCGTTTTGTGCAAACCCATCGTGTAGGTTTCTGTTCCGTAAGCATTTTTATTCACCGCCGCATTGCAATGCACGGAGATAAATAGGTCCGCTTTATTGCGATTCGCAATATTTGCACGCTCGTTTAACTCAATAAAGGTGTCCGTATCTCGGGTATAGATAATCTTCAAATCAGGATGAGCTGCTTTCAGCTTTTTTCCCACTTCTAAGATAATTTTCAAAGTCACAATGCCCTCGTGAGAACCTTTAGGGCCAGAACAGCCTGGGTCTTTCCCTCCATGACCGGCATCCAGGCATACTACCTTGATTTTGTTCTTAATGTCCGTTTTCTGAAAGCCGCTAGGCGTCCAAGCTGTCAGCAATAAACCCAGCGAGAAAAATAAACCGATAGATTTTATCTGATTAAACATTATTTTCTAATTGTACGCGTTGATAACAAGCAAAGATGTAATTTTGTAGGCTTGTATTAAAGTTACAAAGATAATTTTTAAATTCCATTTGGTAAAGAAATCCACATATTACCTTTTTATTACCCTGTTGCTCTTATTTGCTTCTTTTTCAGAGGCGAAAGCGCAGCGAGTAATCTCGACGGATACTTTACAGAAATCGATTCCTAAAGACACGGCGGCGGATTTACAGACCACCGTTTACTATTCTGCCGTAGACTCCACGATTTTAGACGCGGACAAGCAAATCGTTAATTTATACGGTAATGCCAAAGTCAAATACGGCGACATCTCCCTCGAAGCGAACTATATCCGCTTAGACTGGGCAAAAAACGAGGTCTATGCCATCGGAACAAAAGATACCCTCACTCAGAAGATCGTCGGTCTCCCTGTTTTTCTCCAAGGAAGTGATAAATACGATTCCGATGAGATTCGCTATAATTTCAAGACGAAACGAGCCATCATTAAGGGAATTGTGACCCAGCAAGGCGAGGGTTATGTGCAGGGGAAAAACGTCAAAAAAGACGAAGAGGAGAACCTCTACATCCGAAATGCCATCTACACGACCTGTAATTTAACGCATCC
>JBJOIV010000035.1:0-18013 GCA_046046955.1 Bacteroidota bacterium
TGCTACGTACACATACAAATGGCGAATTGCGCATCGAACACGCGGGCACCGAGGTAACTCTTTGTGGCTGGGTTCAGCGTTCACGAGATAAAGGGGGGATGATTTGGGTGGATCTTCGGGATCGTTATGGGGTCACTCAATTGATGTTAGAGGAGGGGAAGTCGTCTGCGGAGGCTTTGGCCTTAGCGAGAGGATTAGGCCGTGAATTCGTCGTAGAAGCGAAAGGAGTCGTGGTAGAGCGTTTGTCTAAAAATGACAAAATGCCCACCGGCGACATCGAAATCAAAGTAAAAGAATTGCGCGTATTGAATCCGGCTAAATTGCCTCCATTCTTAATCGAAGACGAGACAGACGGTGGCGATGATATCCGCATGAAATACCGTTATTTAGACTTGCGTCGTAACCCGATTCGCGAAAGTTTACAATTGCGTCACCACGTGGGTCGCGAAGTTCGTAATTACTTAGATAAGCAAGATTTTATCGAGGTGGAAACACCCGTTTTAATTAAATCAACTCCTGAAGGTGCACGCGATTTCGTGGTTCCTTCTCGGATGAACCCAGGGGAATTTTATGCCTTACCGCAGTCTCCACAGACCTTTAAGCAATTGTTAATGGTATCCGGTTTTGACCGTTACTACCAAATTGTGAAGTGTTTCCGGGACGAAGATTTGCGCGCGGATCGCCAGCCAGAATTTACCCAAATCGACTGCGAAATGTCTTTTGTGGAGCAAGAAGATATCCTGAACATGTTTGAGGGATTGATTCGCCATTTGTTCCAAAACGTGAAAGGCCTCGACATCGGTGAAGTGCCTCGCATGACCTACGCAGATGCGATGAAATACTATGGTTCGGATAAGCCAGACATTCGTTTTGACATGAAATTCGTCGAGTTGAAAGGCGAGGGCGTGGATTTGACGTCTGGCAAAGATTTCCAAGTTTTTGATGCGGCGAACACGGTGGTAGGAATCTGCGTCAAAGGCGCAGCGGAATATACCCGTAAGCAAATCGATGAATTAACAGACTTCGTTCGCCGTCCACAAATCGGTGCGAAAGGCTTGATTTACGCCCGCGTTCAAGCGGATGGCGTGGTGAAATCATCTGTGGATAAATTTTATTCGGAAGAAGATTTAGCGAAATGGGCTGCGGCGTTTAACGCAGAGCCTGGAGACTTGATCCTTGTGCTTTCTGGTGACGGAGACAAAGTGCGCAAGCAATTAAATGAATTACGCTTAGAAATGGGAACGCGTATGGGATTACGTGACCCGAATAACTATACTGTTCACTGGGTAGTGGATTTCCCACTGTTAGAATACGGCGAGGAAGAGGATCGTTGGTTTGCGATGCACCATCCGTTCACTAGCCCTAAGCCGGAGGATATTCCGTTGATGTTAGCAGGGGAATTCGGTAAAGTGCGTGCGAACGCATACGATTTAGTCGTGAATGGCGTGGAAGTGGGCGGAGGTTCGATTCGTATCTTCCAAAAAGACCTGCAATCGAAAATGTTTGAAGTCCTTGGATTCACTCCGGAGGAGGCACAAGCCCAATTCGGATTTTTATTAGATGCCTTTGAATATGGAGCGCCGCCGCACGGTGGTTTGGCCTTTGGTTTTGACCGTCTTTGCTCGCTTTTCGGAGGAACAGATTCGATCCGTGATTACATCGCTTTCCCTAAGAATAATGCGGGACGTGATGTAATGATCGATTCACCATCTCCACTGGCGCAAGCGCAGTTAGATGAATTGAAAATTAAGACGACTGTCTAGTTGTTAGAGGAGGAAAAAAAAGAGGGGCCGCGCAGCGGCCCCTCTTTTTTTGTTAAAAATCGTAATGAAATACGGGGCTAGTCCATTCACCCGCATCGATATTAATAATTTCCTTAATCTCGCCATGGTGGATATCAAAAACCCAGCCATGTAAATGGGGGAATTTTCTATTCGACCAGGCCTTTTGAACGATGGTTGTTTTCGCTAGATTCTGAATCTGCTCTGCTACATTCAACTCGACTAATTTATTGAATCGTGCCGTTTCATCTGTAATATCATGCAGATCTTCGTAGTGCTTTTCGTAAACCTCCTTGATATTACGCAACCATTTATTGATTAAGCCAAAATCATGGTTCGTCATCGCCGCCTTTACTCCACCGCAATTATAGTGGCCACAAACAATGATGTGCTTCACCTCTAATACCTCTACGGCATATTGCAAAACAGATAATAAATTAATGTCAGTATGTACGACCATGTTCGCCACATTTCGGTGGACGAAAATGTCACCTGGATCCGCGTGCGTGATTTCCTCTGCGGGCACTCGGCTGTCTGCGCAACCTATCCATAAAAACAAAGGATTCTGTTCCTTGGATAAATTATCGAAATAGGTAGGGTCCAGCTCTAATCGCTCGCTTGCCCAGGCCTTATTACTCAAGAGTAATTTCTTGTATTCTTTCATGTTATTTCTTTTTGATATCTACTTCGATGTTGCGTTCTGCCGCAGTATGGATAAATTCTTCTATAAGTAGGTTGATGTCGTGATCCATAAAGTGGACTTTGGACCTATCAATATAGACCTCTGAGCCATCGGGAATTTTTCTTAGGGCCTCTTTTAAGGCCATTTTATGCAAGAAAGTGACGTCTTTTTGGAACTTGATTAAAATTTCATTCCCATTTTTGAAAACTGTGAAAACGGAGGAATAATTCGTAATCAGTACGAATAGAAGACCTGCCAAAGTTCCGATAAATATCCCCCACAATAAATCCACTCCCACGACAACTGCCACAGTAATTAAAAAGGGAACCCACTGTTTCCAGCCCTCGGAAATGACTTTTTTGAAGGCGGATGGGTGAGCTAATTTATAGCCTGTGTACAATAATACGCTGGCTAAACAGGCCAAAGGGATTTTATTTAAATAAAGGGGAAGCAATAGTACAGCCACTAATAAAAGAATACCATGGAAGAATCCCGACATCCGGGTCTTGCCACCCGCATAGATATTTGTCGAGGATCTGACGATAACGGATGTAATCGGCAAACCACCCAATAAACCGCTGACCATATTCCCGGTCCCCTGGGCTAAAAGCTCTCTATCAGGAGAGGAGATACGCTTTAATGGATCTAATGAATCACTCGCCTCTAAGGAAAGTAGTGATTCCAATGTAGCCACGATGGCTAACGTAAAGGCGATGGAATAGACTTTGGGATTCGAAATAAATGTCCAGTCGGGAGAAACAAGCCCGCTCCAAATGTCACTACTCGAGGCGAAAATTGGCAAGTTCACCATGTGGTCATTGGAATTTCCTAAGAAAAGATCAGGACTCCACAATAAGAAGCTTTCGTTGATCGCAACTCCTGCTAAAACCACGAACAAGGAAGCGGGCAAGGCATTCATCCACCGGAATTTCTCTCCTAATTTTGTCCAAGAGAATAAAATAACGAGTCCAATAAGTGAAATGATTAAAGCTCCTATTTTAATGTCGGCGAATGATTTTAGAATTTCTGAGAAGGTGTTTTCTCCATCTTTTTGGTCAAACTCAAACTCGCCAATAAAGTCCAAATCATCCCCGATGGCATGAGGAATCTGCTTCAAAATAATCACAATTCCGATGGCAACGAGCATACCTCGAATGACAGAAGAGGGGAAGAAGCCACCTATTTTTCCGAGCTTCAGTAAGCCTAGCACGATTTGAATCGCTCCCGCAAAAATAACGGCGACTAAAAAAGCAGGGTACGAACCTAAATCTGTAATGGCATTTGCCACGATGATCGTCAGGCCTGCTGCTGGGCCACTAACCGATAATTCAGATCCGGATAAAAGAGAGACGATGGTGCCACCTATGATTCCGGCCACTAAGCCAGCTAATAAGGGCGCTCCCGAGGCTAGGGCGATGCCTAAGCAAAGCGGCAATGCGACTAAAAAGACCGCAATGCCTGATTTCCAATCCCCTTTCAAGAAGGATTGAATGTATGCTGATTGATTCATGATGTTGTTTAATTAATGAAAAAATGGGTCAAAATTAAACAACTAAATCGGGAGGGGTTTGTGGAGTATTTCGAACACCTATGGTCAGTTGAAGACACACATCTGCTCTGGTTTTTAAATTTAATTCGGGAATGAAAAGGCAAAGGTTTGCAAAATGAATGAGGTCGCCTTCCTCTGACGCATCATCTTCCTCTGAATCTTCATCATCATCTGTGTCTATCGGGGGGGCTGAGCTAGGTTTGTGCTGCGAAATGGGTTCCTTCGTCTGAAAAATAATCTTGGATTGCTGATCTCGTTCTTGGATTAATAGGGGTTCAGCTGTGTCAAACTTGTCCTTACCGTATCTCCATTCTTTTTTTAATCGACCACCACTTCCCACTTCGTGGTATTCTCTCCAACGACCCACCTTCACACTATCGTCCAATCGGCCATCCTCTTTCAAACTCCCATTCGGGTAGAAAGCATAATAGGTGCCTCGGATTTTGCCATAGAAACGGGGAATGACTTCTTGTATTTTTTTCTTCGAAGCATCGTAATAATGTATGATGGAGCCCGCGGTGAAGCCCTTTTCGTAATACACCTTGTTCTCTAATTCATTTTCTGAACTATAATTTTCCCAACGCCCATCTTTCACTCCCATGTAATAAAAACCCTCTTCGATCAGTTTTTGGTTGACGTATTTTTTGAAGGGCCCATGGCAGATTTGCGCGTTTTTAGCATCCCTTAATGGGATAGAAACAACCCGGGATTGCGCTGGGTCGAAGATGCTTATCTCTTGTGAATAAGGGCTTAGCGCCTCATCCTCGACATATTTCACCACATTTACCTCTTCCACCGTCATTCGGACCCCGCTACCATAATTCCCTAACTTATGCTCCGTTTTGATGCCGGCGTATTCGTCTCGTGGTTGAAGCTTTTTCTTAGCGGTCTTTACTATTTTTTTGCCTAAATCCTTGACGCCTAAACTCTCAATAAATGCCTTGCTATCTTCTTTGAATTTCTTCGCCTCTTCCACCTTGCCTTCTAATCCAGATGAAAAGCGACCATTAAATAAGCCTTTTTCGTGAACAGAGGTATCTATTAAAGGTTTGTTTGTTGTAATAGCGCGATTCTGTGCTTGAACAGGAAGGTTCAAACAAAACAATAGCCCGAAAAGAAGGACGCGCAAAATCATAGGTAAGACCTAAAAATATTTCCCAAAACTACGAATTAAACTTATTACCTGACGGACTTTGTGTATTTTTGCAGGGATTTTTTAGAGTCTTAAGTCGATTAATTCATTGGAAAAAGAAGCAAAAATATACGTAGCAGGTCACCGCGGAATGGTGGGCTCCGCTATTGTTCGAAAATTACAGAGCCTAGGTTACACGAATTTGATGTTAAAAACCTCAGCAGAGTTAGACCTACGTGATCAGGTAAAAGTAGCCGAATTCTTTGCTGCTGAAAAACCAGATTATGTGTTTTTAGCCGCAGCTAAAGTAGGTGGAATCGTTGCAAACAATACCTATCGAGCAGATTTCTTGTATGAGAATTTGGCCATCCAAAATAACATCATCCACGCTTCTTTTATCAATAAAGTGAAGAAACTACAGTTCTTAGGTTCTTCTTGCATTTACCCTAAATTAGCTCCTCAGCCGTTGAAAGAGTCTTATTTATTAAGTGGCTATTTAGAGGAAACGAACGAGCCTTATGCGATCGCAAAGATTGCCGGTATTAAAATGTGTGAGGCCTACCGCGCACAATACGGCTGTGATTTCATCTCCGTGATGCCTACGAATTTGTATGGCCCTAACGATAATTATGATTTAGAAAATTCACACGTTTTGCCTGCGATGATTCGCAAGTTTCATGAGGCCAAAGAACGAGGGGATGCCTCCATGACGCTTTGGGGATCAGGATCACCTATGCGCGAATTTCTACATGCCGATGACCTAGCGGAGGCTTGTGTCTATTTGATGGAGACCTACAGTGATTCTGAACTAGTCAATATTGGAACTGGAATCGACGTTACTATCAAAGAATTAGCTGAAACGGTAAAGGGAATTGTTGGATTTGAAGGAAGCATTCAATGGGATACGAATCGCCCTGACGGAACACCTCGCAAGTTAATGGACGTTTCTAAATTACATGGCCTAGGCTGGAAACATAAAATTGAATTGAAAGAAGGTATTGCCTTAGCCTACCAAGATTTCTTAACGAATGTAAGCATTCGCAAATAATGGAGGATAAAGAGTGGTTTAGTGCCTGGTTTGATTCCCCTTATTACCATATTCTGTATGCAAAGCGGGATGAAACGGAAGCCGCGCGCTTTATTTCCTCACTTCAAGAAAAGCTACAATTAGCACCTGGTTCACGTGTATTAGACGCCGCCTGCGGGAAAGGTCGCCACGCGATTACGCTGCAAGGTCTAGGATTCGTCGTAGATGCCTTTGATTTATCTCCGTCAAATATCGAAGCCGCTCAGGCATTCGAAAACAAGGATCTCCTCTTTTTTGTCCACGATTTGCGCGAGCCCTTGCCTTTGCAAAATCAGTACAATGCGATCTTTAATTTCTTTACGAGTTTTGGGTATTTTGATGATCAACAGGATAACCAAAAAGCCTTCGACACCTTTTCTGGCGGTCTAAAAGACGGCGGCATTTTAGTCTTGGATTTCTTCAATCCGACCTACGTGTTAACGAATTTAGTTCCAGCGGAAACAATAGAGCGAGAGGGGATTTCCTTTCACATCAAACGTTGGTCTGAAAAAAGGTATTTGTACAAGTCCATTGACTTTACTGATCAAGGGAAAACGTATTCGTTTGTGGAGAAAGTGGAATTAGTCGCAAAGAATGATTTTGTCTCTTACGCTGCAAAAGCGGGTTTGAGTTTAGTCGACCTAAAAGGCGACTATAACTTATCAGCGTTTGATGAGTCAAGTTCGCCTCGGATGATCTTTGTTTGGACTAAGAAATAATTAGTTCTTCTGGAACTTAATTGAAGCCTCGCCATCCAGCTCAGGGAAGCTAATCACGTAATTTCCTGCAGATAAGCCAGAAATATCGATCATTAATCGATTATCTCTACTCTCTACTCTATAATCTCTCATCTCTTTACCCTGCATATCTGTCAGGCGAACGCGAATTTTAGACGCCGAAATAGTATTCGGAATACCAATATACAATTCATTCGTTGCCGGATTCGGGAACGCGTATAAGGTGGTAAATGGATTGTCTGCCGTCACCGCTAAGATCGTGATGCCATAGCTTGCTGTAGCTAAACAGCCATTTACATCCCGTAATTTGACCTTGTAAACTCCATTAGCCGTTGGCTTGTAGGTGGTGGCTGTCGCCCCGGTAATTGCTAAGTCATTTAAATACCACTGGATATCTGCGCCTGCTGAAGTCGTTAATACGCCTTGATTAAAGGTGATAAGTGGCTCTAATGGGGTTGATGCCGTAACTGTTGATGCCGGAGATAAAACAGGGCAAATGCCATTAAAGCTAGAATTCAAGGTGTACACGCCCGTGGTGTTCACCTCTAATTTATTCGTCGTCGCCCCAGCGATAGCGGCGCCATTTTTAAACCATTGGTAGCTCGGTGCACCCGATGCGGCTGTACCTGTTAAGGTGATTTTGTCGCCTAAACAAACCGTGGAAGCTCCGGTAGGACTAACTGTCACTACAGGACTTTCGCCGGTGGTAACAGAGACGGCAACCCTCGGGCTAGGGCAAGCGTAGGATTTGAACTTCATTCCATACAAATAGTAAAAGCCGGATTGAATTTCGCCGCCATTGAAGAGCGCTCCCGTTAATTTGATGACTCCCGGAATAGCATATGGATATCCGATATTCGTAGGGGCATTCACTGTATCAGCTGCCGTCCGATTGCTACGGAAAATGGACGCGCCATTCGAGCAAGCGTGTGACAAAATATAATTCCCAGCCTTGGGGAAAGGAAGGTTTAAAATGACTTTTTGGCCTGGATCGTTTTTGTCATCAATTAATTGACTGTTGATTGTCGTTGAATTTGCAGAAGTACGTGTCGCCGTTAAATCTTTCGTTACTGAGGCCACTAATTCCCCGGTTTCTTTGTCAAAAATGCCGAACGTAACGGTTCCTGATGTTCCGATATACACCGTCGCTGATTCTAAAATAGTTGGTTGCGTCACTGCAAATATCGGTTCAGGGCCAAAATTAGAAAAATAAGTTCCCCCGCCAAAAGCCGCCTTTGTCGCCGGTCCCATCGTCGTATTCAAATTATCAAATGCTGCGTAAAAAGTCCCGGTGGACGGTGTCTTCAGGTTTGCGCCAGCTCCTAATAGGGTATTTCCATTATACCAAAGTGGACTTCCATTCGTCGCCGCTAAGCTCAATTCGGTGGAACCACTGCAAATAGTACCCGTCACCACAGGCGCAGTAGGGCTTTCAATTGTTTTGCTGAGGACAAAGGAGTCGTTCGCGCTATTTTGATCACCCGTTAATTGGGTTTTCAGAGTGAAAGAATAACTCGTTCCAGCAGCTAATGTGGCATTTCCCGTTAGATTCACGTCGGTCTCTCTACTCGAAGCTAGGCTACTGATAGTTCCTGTGGCCGTGCCCACTAAGGTGGCGCCGGACTTGATCTCCAGTAGGACAGGTATATTTGTTTGGGTTAATGCGCCCACATTTTTGATGCGCGCAATGAAATTCGTAGGGCCATTACTTTCGCAAAATCCAGCCGTCGACTGCGTGATGGAAACCGCACTAAAGTCCTTCGAGGCTTGTAGAATCTGCAAAGCATAATCTTTCGTCTCCCCCGCACTCACCGATCCGCAAGAAAGCGCCTCTCCAGATCCACTTACCGCTACCCAACGTATGCGGTAATAATTATCCTGCTTTAGGGTGCTAGGGATGCTAATCGTTGAGCCCGTGTTAGTGGAATTGTATAATTCCTCACCCGCATCAGCGAAATCACCATCTTGATTCCAATCTGCATACAAGCGTATTTTTTTCGCGCTACTCCCTGCGAAACTAAAGTTCACAGGAACATTCGCGCCTAATTCAGCGGTAAACACCGGATTTAATCCAGTAGAATCCTTTGCTGCTCCCAAACTAAATGTCTTGAAGTCTGTCGAGGCACTACTAGGCGCTACAGAACAGTAGGCTGGTCCACCGATCCCTGAAACAACTAAGCCATAGTCTTGATTGCTATTTCTCAAGGTTCCTTTGTGACTTACTGTTAGTGTAAATGTTTGGCCGGGGAGTGTATTAGGAACCAAAATTTGTTCCACATTATCCCGAATATTATCCCCTCTGACAGCCAAGGCTTCTGGGCTAGCAGGGTCTAAAAGGAAAGGCTGGAAGGTAGATGATCCGCTCGTTAAGCGAATATCGAGGTCATTCACTAAACGAGGTGTTCGGTCATTTAAAGCGGAAGAGGTGCTCGCCTCTGGATCTGTCCATGCCATAGTGACACGCAATGGGCCATTCCCCGAAGCGGTGAAAGAATAGGTTTTCGTCGCCCCTTGGGCTAATTTTCCTTCAGTCAATAAATGTGCGTTGCCCGTATTTTTAATCAAATCGGCCGCTTTATCTAATTGAATGAGCCCCCACCCTGTTTTATAGTCTGGACCTACCGCTTCCATATCCAAGGCAGTATGGATAGCCACCGCTTTTAGGGTGGATGCCAGCATAAACGTATTTTTATTTAGACGATTGTATAATTGTTGAATCAAATACAAGGAACCTGCCGCTTGTGGGGAGGACATGGAGGTTCCGCTTTGTGTGATATAACTTTTATCGTTCGCATTTCCCGTGGAGAATAAACTCGTTCCGATTGCCATTACGTCTGGCTTAATTCGACCATCATCTGTCGGTCCCCAACTCGTAAAGCTGGATATCGCGACTTCAGATGCCTTTGTGGGAATGAGCGAAGAAATAGCTGCTGCACCCACGGTAAGGATATTTTTTGCAGTCCCAGAGGTAGAAATAATATCAAAACCATCGTTTTTCGAACGCGCTTTATTCGAGGAGTCAGACGAGGTTTTTAATAGATAATATTCGCCAGAGGCGGGGCCATTTTGGTTTCGGCTATTTCCTGCAGACTTAACTATCAAGTAGTTAGGGGCGTTGTAGGCGATGCGGTCCCAAGTCTGTGTGTTTGAATCATAAAGCCCAAACTTAAAATCTTCGGTCTCACTCACCGCATCATTCCCCCACCATTGCCATTTTTTCTTCGTCTCGTCATACACCCATCCCGCTTGGTAACCGTACGAGTGATTACTAATCAGCAAAGAGGTAGATGCCGTCGATATTTCTGAATTGTCATTTGAATAGTCCCAAAACTTCAAATCCGCCTCGTATGCCATTCCTTTAGCAGATGGGCTAATTCCGCCCGCTGCTAAAATACCAGCCACGTGAGTGGCATGTTCATTCGTACCTGTCATCGTTTGTTGGGCCACTGCTCTTCCCCCAAACTCCTGGTGAGTCGCTAAAACAGCTCCGCCATCCCACATTCCCAGTTTACCTTTTATGGAATCAGATTTGCCAGTTAAACCTAAACCCATTATTCCTCCTGGATACAATAAGTTTGTCTTCGTCATTTTTGCCGCTTGCGCATTTGACTCTGTCGTCAAATAAAGCGCTTCACCGATCTCCGAAAAGCCTTGAAATGTTAACGTTTTCCCCTTTCCTAGTGTCTGCTGCAAAGGAATACCTCTTTTTTTAGCTAAGGCCTGTGATCCTCTGTAAATAGAATCCTGCTGCATTCCGAAACGCAAAGCACGCTCTTTTCTAGACGCGTCTTGTGCGATGGCGGAAAAACCGATGAATAAAAGAAAGAGGAAGCGTAATTTCATATGGGTCCTAATTTACGGAATTATTTAATCTCTACCCTAAACGTTTTTCGATGAAGATTTGTTAGGCCTTTTTCTAGAATGGCCTTGCGATGTTGCAGGGTGGGATATCCAGCGTTTCGCTCCCAGCCATAGCCTGGGTGCTCTTGTGCTGCTTTTTCCATGAGTTCGTCTCGGTATGTTTTGGCCAAAATAGAGGCAGCGGCAATCGAAAAATATTTCGAATCCCCTTTTACAACACAGGTATGCGGGATTAATGGGTAGCTATAAAAACGATTTCCATCGACCAACAGGTGCTCCGGGCGTTCCTTCAATTGATCCACCGCGAGGTGCATCGCGCATATACTCGCCTTTAGGATGTTGATTTCATCAATTTTAGCAGCATCTACTTCCGCAATCGCATAGTCAATCGCGTACTCCCGCACTAGACGCTTTAATTCGTTGCGCTGCTTTAAGGTCATTTGCTTCGAATCCGTCAAAAACGGATGGTGGAAATCCCGAGGTAAAATCACCGCTGCTGCCACCACTGGACCGGCTAAACATCCTCTTCCAGCTTCATCTAAGCCGGCTTCTAGCCCGATAGGCGAAAAGAAGGGGAGGAGCGAGGACATGTTATCTGTTAAATAAGAGACGCTTTCCTTTGACAGCTTCATTAAAGGATCCCTTCGAATAGGCTAAATGGCCAGAAACAAAGGTATGCTCCACCGAGGCAGACAAGGTGTGTCCCTCTAAAGGAGACCAGCCGCATTGATACAGCACATTTTCTTTCGAGACGGTTTGCGGTTTATTTAAATTCACAATCGCTAAATCAGCCCAGTATCCCTCGCGAATGTAACCACGCTCTTCGATTTGGAAGCAATCAGCCACTGCATGCGCCGTTTTTTCGGCGATGAGCTCGAGGCTGATGTGACCTTCTTTGGCTAAATCAATCATCAAAAGTAGGGGGTGTTGCACTAAAGGCAGGCCAGAAGGAGACTTCCAAAACTCCTGCGATTTCTCCTCCCAGGTGTGTGGTGCGTGATCTGTCGCAATTATATCTAATTCTCCTGAGATCAAAGCCTTTCGAAGAGCCGTCTTGTGGCGGGCATCCTTGATGGCTGGATTGCACTTGATTTGGTTTCCTAATGTATCGTATTGTGCCGCATCGAACCACAGGTGGTGGACACAAACTTCGGCGGTAATTTTCTTATCCTTCACCGCTTTTCCTGTCTCAAACAAGGCTAATTCCTCTTCTGTCGAGATGTGCAATATGTGCAAGCGGGTATTGTTTTTCTTCGCTAAATCCACCGCCATCGAAGAGGACAGGTAGCAAGCTTCCTCGTTTCTTACTAAAGGATGGATGTAAGCGGGCGCATTTTCTGGGTATTTTTCCTTGAAAAGGGCTGTTCTAGCTCGCACCGTAGGCTCATCTTCACAGTGGGTGGCGATTAACATTTCGCAGCTAGAGAATAATTTTTCTAATGTTTGGGTGTTGTCTACCAACATGTTGCCGGTCGAGGAGCCCATAAATATCTTGATTCCGCACACGTCGCGCGAATTCGTTTTCAATACTTCCTCTAAGTTGTCGTTTCCGGCGCCCATGAAGAAGGAGTAGTTTGCCAAAGATCCAGCCGCCGCTATCGCGTATTTATCGGCTAATAATTCCTGTGTTAATGCGTTCGGCACCGTGTTAGGCATCTCCATGAAACTAGTCACACCCCCAGCCACGGCTGCACGTGCTTCACTCGCGATGGTGGCTTTGTGAGTTAAACCCGGCTCTCTAAAATGCACCTGATCATCAATCATTCCTGGAAAAACGTGTTTCCCACTTAGGTCCATGATCACATCGCCAGCGCCAGGCGTGATGTCTGAGGCGATTTTTGTGATGCGGCCCTCCGAAATTCGGATGTCAGAAACAGTGATTTTTCCCTCGTTAACGATGGAAGCATTTTTTAAAACGTAATTAGTCATTCAGGTCTGTAATTTTAAATTCAGTTCGGCGGTTTTCTTGGTGTGCTTCTTCGCTACAATCTACGCCATCAGAGCATCCGTTGATGAGTTGAGTTTCACCGTAGCCTTTGGCTTTGATTCTTGCGGCCTCAATTCCGTGTTCGATGATGTATTTAACGGCTGATTCGGCACGTCTTTGGGATAATTTCAAGTTATAGCTCGCACTGGCACGCGCATCTGTGTGAGAGCCTAATTCGATTGAAATGCTTGGATTATCTTTTAATACCTGAACAATCTTATCTAATTCCACCGCGGCATCTGGACGGATATTCGACTTATCTAAATCGTAATAGATGGGATTTACGTCAAACAAAGCCCCTAATTCCTCGCCCACTTCCGCTAAGCCTAAGATGATTTTATGCTCAAAAGTCGTATCCGTTAATTCTTTCTTCAAAAGTTGTTTCGGAATCTCGCGTCCATCCATCAAGAATTCGCTACGCTTCGTTAAGAACTTTTCTTTGCTGGCGTTGAAGCTGATTTGGTCGGCTGGATTTAAATCTATCGTATCTAAGTATCCTTTCGCATCCGTAAACATGACAGGCTGAATTTCTCCATTGCGTTTAACACCCACTTTCGCATTCGCAATCGGTTTATTTCTTGAATTCAAGACTTGCGTCCGCAGATGGTATAGGGCCACTTTTGCGGGCTCATTATTTTCTGTAATTGTGATTTCATTTGACCACCATCGGTCTTCTGATCCGGTCGACTCGAAATAATAAATATCATCATCTCCCTTGCCGCCCACACGGTTTGAGCTAAAGTAGCCTTGTGTTACATCCGATAAAAATAGCCCAAAATCATCCCCCACCGAGTTTACCGGTACTCCTAGATGCTCGATTTGGATTTCATCCCCACTGCGACTCGCCACAAAAATATCCAAACCACCTAGACTTGGATGTCCATCGGAAGAAAAGTATAATTTACCATCTTCAGAAACATAAGGGAAGATCTCGTTGCCTCGCGTATTAATCGTAGAGCCTAAATTGATCGGTCGCCCAAAACGTCCCGAATTATCCATCGGCGCTCGGTATAAATCCAATCCCCCTTTTCCTCCGCGTCTATTCGAAGCAAAATAAAGGGTCTTTCCATCTCTTGAAAAAGCAGGACTACCATCCCAACCCAGGGAATCTGAAATAGCTAAACGTTCTGGAGTGGACCAATTCCCGTCTCTTTTGGTCGAAATATACAAATCCACATCTGGCGAAGGATCCTTGCTTTTACCTGAGTTACCGCGTGCAAAAACCATCAGGTTTCCGTCCTTCGAAAAGGCTGGCGTCCCCTCGTTCGCATTCGCATCCAGTAAATTAGGGCTAAACAATTCCAGTTTTTCGATTTCACCCGGCGTTTTAAGACGCGCTTTATACAAACCTAAAAAGGGTAATCCGTTATTCTTATAAATCAATGGCTTCTTTGAACTCGTTAAAATCAGCTCGTCCCCCATTTTAATAGGCCCAAACTCCGCCTGATTCGTATTTCCTACTAATCCCTGCACCTTCACGGGGCTCGGCTTTTTCGTGTATTCCTCGACGGCAGGCAAATTATCTAATTCGATTTCTGCCTTCACTACTAATTCTCTCGAAGGCTTGGAATCGATAAACTCTTTCAGGTATTTTTTTGCATCCGCATATTTCGCATTTGCTTTTGCGGCGTAAGCCAGGTGCAGATTGATGTTTTTGTCCTCGTATCCCTTCTCTTTTGCGATTAAATAATAAGGAGTGGCGTATTGGATGCGATTAGATAGACGATAGGACTCAGCGACGAAATAATTTGTTTCTGCGGCTCTGAAGTATCTTTGGGCCAAAGGCTTTACTTCCCGAATTGTCCACTCATATTCCCCTAATTCAAAATTTTGCTTCGCTTTTTTAAACAATCGGGCGTCATAATTACATCCGCTAAGCAAGAAGATGCTCGTCAGGATAAAGAGGTAAACGCTTGAATTAAATGGCTTTACGATTTTCATAGTGGACGAATGTAACGTAAAAATAAACACAAACTCGATTATTTTCTGTAGCTTTGCCTAAATTTCGACAATCGAAAGCAAGATGACAAACGTTCGTCATCTTTTATTCCCAGCAGTGATGTTGTACAATTATGAGAAAAAGAATTTCAAACGACGATAACCGTCGTGACAGCCGACCATCAGAAGGTCGTGCATCCACAGGAAGATCTGAAGGTAGATCTACTGGAAGATCCGAAGGCAGATCTTCAGGAGGCCGTGATTTTAACGGACCTCGCAATGACTCAGGAGCCCCACGTGGACCTCGAGCACCTAGAACAGAATCAAGCAATCGTTTTTCAGGAGAACGCAAACCATTTGATGGAGAGCGTAAGCCGTACCAAGGAGGAGATCGTAAACCATTCAATCGTGAAGGTGGCGAGCGTCGTTCATTCGGAGATCGCAAGCCATTTGATGGCGAGCGTAAACCGTATCAAGGTGGAGATCGTAAACCATTTAATCGCGATAATCGCGAAGGTGGAGAACGTCGTTCATTTGGAGACCGCAAGCCATTTGATGGTGAGCGCAAGCCATTTAACCGTGACAACCGTGAAGGCGGCGAACGCAAGCCTTTTGGCAGAACTGAAAATCCAACACGTACACCTTACAAAGGCGATAATCGCTGGGATCGCAATGCGGCTCCTAAAGTAGAAGGTTCAGAAGAGTCGACAACGCCGCGTGATGAGAATCCAACAGCGCGCATCGAGCGTCGCTATGAGGAGCGTACTGAGCGTTCTGCAGAGCGTGGCGAACGTCCGGAAGGAAGTCGCAATCCGCGTTATTCAGATCGTGAGACGTTTAAAAGCCGTTCTCGTTTCGATGCAGGCCCTGCCTACGAACCACAATACAAATTAGATCGTTACAAGGAGCGTGCTCCTTCGAAGATTCAAAAGAAAATCGCCCAAACCGATCGTCGTTCAGACGAAATTCGCTTAAATCGCTACATCGCAAACGCGGGAATTTGTTCTCGCCGTGATGCCGATAAATTAATCGAAGCGGGTGAAATCAAAGTAAACAACAAGGTGATCACAGAAATGGGCTACCAAGTGAAGCCGACGGACATTGTGAAATACGGTAACCGTAAGTTGAACCGCGAAAAACCAGTTTACTTATTATTAAACAAGCCCAAAGACTTCTTAACTACCACCGAAGACCCGAACGATCGCAAGACCGTCATGGAACTCGTAAAGAACGCGACTGAATCGCGTATTTACCCGGTGGGACGTTTGGATAGAAATACGACAGGTTTATTATTATTAACGAACGATGGTGAATTAGCGGATAAGTTAACGCACCCGTCGAACGAAATCGAGAAGATTTACCAAGCAGAATTAGATAAGCCTTTGGCAGACGAAGATTTCGAAAAAATCAAGGAAGGTTTAACCTTAGAAGATGGTGAAATTAAAGTAGATGATTTGGCCAAAGTTACTCCAGACGGCTACGTCATCGGCGTTAAAATTCACTCCGGTAAAAACCGCATCGTTCGTCGTATTTTCGAACACCTAGGATACGAAGTAACAAAATTAGACCGTACGACTTTTGCTGGCTTAACGAAGAAAGATCTTCCACGCGGTAGCTGGAGATTCTTGACGGAGAGAGAGTTAGTGAAGTTGAAGTATTTGCTTTAGTCGAAGGCAAGCTTCGACTAAAGCTAGTCACTAGTCGCTAGGTACTAGTCGAGATTGGCAAGTCGCGACTTCGTCGCTTAGTCATCGCTGCGCGATTTAGTCGACACTCTGTAACTTAGTCGACTAGCGACTAGTGACTTTCGACTAACAAAAAACCCGCTGATTTCAGCGGGTTTTTTGTTTCTCAACGGTTTTTTTGTTTTAAATATTCATCAACGACTCTCTGCGTCTCATCTTTCCAGCTGGAATACCGAACATCATTTTGAAACGACGGCAGAAATAAGCCGTGTCCTTGTAGCCAACTTCAGAGCCGATCGCGCGAATGGATTTCTTCGTAGTACGAAGTAAACCGACTGCCGCTTCCATACGTTGGTACTCGATATAATCTTGTGGGTTGATACCCGTTAACATCTTGAAATATTGACCTACGTAGTCTTCAGAAACGTTTGCCACGTTTGCTAATACTTTGTTTGATAAATCACCACCCAAATGATCTTTGATGTAAGCGAAGATATCGATTAAGCGTGGGTCTTTAAAGTAAGTCGAGTTTGTCGCTAATTGCTCCACGAATAAACGGTTTTCGATGATGTACCGAATCACTTCGATAACGATCTCTTCCGTTTTGATTTTGATAATACGTCCTTTACCGATCGCATCAGATAAATCTTCTTCTAGGATTTCGCGGATGGTTGCCGCTAATTTATCGTCACGCTTGATTAAGAACGGAGGAATATCTAAGGAAGTAAAGAAGTTAACCGAGTCAAATACTTTAGCTTCGAAGGCCACCATTCCGAAGGAGTTCGGTTGTGTTCCGATTAAGGAAGCGTCCGTATTTTGGTCAAAATACAATTCGCGGTGTGTCATGAACTCTTCGTTGTTCACCGCTTTTGGTTTTTCTGCGTTTCCGTAGGTTACGCTAATCATTTTTCCGCCTGGGATGAAAAGCATGTCGCCTTCTTCCACCGGAGTCTCCTCTTCACCAAAAGACACCTCACCTTTGTACAATATCAAGAGCGAATTTTCTACGTCATAGAAATTCTTGATACGAATAGGTTGTAATATTCTAATGTTTCTCGCTTTGATGAATTTAACACCCAAGGACTCGATGATCTTGTTATAATCTTCCATAATTTATCACCAAACGGAGTAATGAATACGATTTTTTGAATAAACTTGGACAAAACTAATAAATCAGATAATAATTCCAAATTATTTTGTCGATTAATTTGGCCCATTTACGCTATTTTTTTTCGGGTATTTATTTGTAATATATTAATAAGAAGGGGATTCTTTGAAGGAAGTAATTCGGAGCATCTGCTTTGGCCTATTTTATAATTATTTCGGGGAAAATGGAAAATTCATTTTTTTTCAAATTTTAGGGCAATTTTTATGTAATTTTGTTTTTTACTATCACAAAATCAGATGGGCTTATTTAATTTTCTTTCGAAGGATATTGCCATGGACTTAGGTACGGCAAATACCTTGATTATCCACAAAGACCAAGTAGTCGTAGACGAACCTTCTATCATTGCCTTGGACCGTAATACGAACAAGGTATTAGCGGTAGGTCGTCAGGCGATGATGATGCACGAGAAAACGAACGATAATATCAA
>JBJOIV010000036.1:0-17707 GCA_046046955.1 Bacteroidota bacterium
CACGCTTCCATTGCGTCTTTTCTAATTTAGACTCCATCGTGTTAATGAAGTGGCTGTCGATCAGGGTATCCAATTTAATGACTGAATAACCTTTGTTTTGGGCGGATTGAATAAAGGCATCTTGTTGCTCGACATCAGTGGTGTACAAGTAAATCTTGTTTCCATCTTTGTCAGTTTGGGCAGCTTGCACCTCTTCACTGTATTCGTCTAACGTGAAATATTTGTTATTCGTATCTTGGACTAAACAAAAATCTTTCGCTTTCTCTAAGAATTTCTCATCCGATATCATTCCGTACTTGATGAATAAGCCGATGTTTGCGAATTTCTCTTCGAAAGCTGGGCGATCTGATTTGAATAATTCAGCTAATTTATCCGCCACCTTTTTCGTGATGTACGAATTGATTTTCTTCACATTCGAATCTGCTTGTAAGAACGAACGAGATACGTTTAATGGAATATCTGGTGAATCGATCACCCCGTGCAATAACATCAAGAATTCTGGAACGATGTCTTTTACTTCATCCGTAATGAATACTTGACGGCTGTAAAGAGAGATTTTTTCGCGTTGCAATTGCATCTCGTTCTTCACTTTTGGGAAATATAAAATACCCGTTAAATTGAACGGATAGTCCACATTTAAATGAATCCAGAATAGTGGCTTCTCTTGGAATGGATATAATTCCTCGTAGAATTTCAAGTAATCTTCGTCCGTTAAATCAGAAGGTGATTTAGTCCAAATCGGGTTCGGGTTGTTGATTACCTTATCGCCAAACTCAATTTCAATCGGTAAGAACTTACCGTATTTCTCCAAGATGGATTTTAATTTGAATTCCTCCAAAAACTCTTCTGAATCTTCAGCGATATGCAAGATGATATCCGTTCCCCGGTTTTTCTTTTTCGCTGGCCCGATCGTGTATTCCGTGGAACCATCACACTTCCAAGTAGCGGCTTCTGAACCTTCTTGGTAGGACTTAGAGATGATCTCAACTTCTTTCGCGACCATAAAGGCAGAGTAGAAACCTAGACCAAAGTGTCCGATAATTCCTTTGTCATCACCCTGATCTTTGTATTTCTCGACGAATTCTGTCGCGCCGGAGAAGGCGATTTGGTTAATGTATTTCTTGATTTCTTCCGCGGTCATACCGATACCGTTGTCAGAAATCGTAATCGTCTTTTTGTCTTTGTCAAAACTAACTTTCACTTTCAACTCGCCCAATTCGCCGTTGAATTCACCAATGGAACTTAAACGCTTGATTTTTTGGGAAGCATCGACTGCGTTAGAAACTAGCTCACGAAGGAAAATCTCGTGATCCGAATAGAGAAATTTCTTGATGATGGGGAAAATGTTCTCGGTGTGAATGGAGATGTTACCTGTTTCTTTCATATTTATTAAAATTAATAATCCTAAATTTGGTCAACCTTTTGCAATTTTAATTCCAAGCCGGCAGGAGGTGTCACATTGTCAGATTACTATGTCAAAATCGAAATTACGTCAAGAAGATAATTGCCTCAATTGTGGCCAAAAGGTGCACACCCGTTTTTGTTCGCATTGCGGTCAGGAAAACAAGGAGCCCCATGAAACTTTTTGGGGATTACTTTTTCACTTTATTGAGGATATTTTCCACTACGATGGAAAGTTGTTTTCAACGATACGCCTCCTATTTACGAAGCCAGGCTATTTGTCAGCTGAATACTTAAACGGTAAGCGGACGACTTATTTACATCCGATTCGCTTTTATTTATTTACCTCGGCCTTCTTTTTTATCTGCTTGTTTTATGTGTTTCACCCGTTGGAATCCTACTTTGAAAAGCCGGTCACTTCCACAAAAAAGGAATTATCAGTGCCTGCCATCTCTTTTAAAAATGGACTACTTGTAGATGATAAGGCAAATCCAAAAACATATTCAGACTATTTAAAAGGTCAATCTAAATTACCTGCTGCTAAACGGGATACCGAGTGGGAGCAAAAATTAGTCAAACAAGCCTACAGCGTAGGAGAAGAATATGGTAATTCAGAGGAGCTATTAAAGGCACTTGCAGACATTCTACTGCACAAATTGTCCACCATCTTGTTTATTGCCTTGCCGTTATTAGCATTCATTCTTCAACTGGTGTTTGTTCGACGTAAAGGGTTTTATTATATGCACCATGGAATATTTGTTTTGCATGTAGCGACCAGTTTATTCCTCGTTCTTTGGTTAACGAATGTAGTAGATTTAACAGCACTTGCTTCTCATCAAAATTGGTTACATGTGGTTTCTTCCATTTTAGTTTGGGCATGGATAGTCTATTATTTTGTGTCATTCAAGCGTTTTTATCGACTTAGCAGGGGGAAGGCAGTCGCTTATTTCTTGACGGCTACATTTTTGCAGAATATCGTCTTGTTAATCATATTCTTGGGGCTCCTCGTATTCTCTTTCTTTAGTCTATGAGAAAAATAGCACTCCTTTTTCTAATAGTCTTTGCATCAAACGCACAGCAAGAATCGCTGCAGATGGCGTATCCATTTTTGCCCTTGGCCATTAATCCAGCTGATGCAGGAGCCTTGAAGATTTTTTCTGCCAAAGGGGTCTTTCGCAAAAAGCCCTTGTTTCAAACCATTGGTGGTGCGTCCTCAATGCAAGAATTGATGAGCATTGATATGCCTTTGAAAAAGGGGGCCTGGGGGTTGGGGTTTTTGGCATTCAATACAGATCAATCCTATGCAACAAATTCGGGTTTGATTTCTTCCAATCTGGGTTTAGCGGCAGTCGTTTCTAATCACATGTACTGGGGCAGAGGAAATCAATTAAGTTATGGAGCGAATGTGGGCATAAATCAATATCCGATTTTGGGAAAATCAGGTACAAGTGAGATGCTCGGAAGTGTGGGCATCGGAGTAACTTATAGAAAAGAGGCTTTGAGGGTCGGAATTTCAAAACCAGCTAATCGTTTAGACGGATTAGGAGATGCTCCATTATATGTTCAGGCCTCTTATTATTTTCCTGTAGGTGATTTGCATACCTTGAAAATAGGGACAGTCCTACGAAAGGATCAGCGGACAAAAGTAGATTTGAATGCCGTTTTTTGGTACCAAGAAAAAGTTGGAGTAGGGGTATGGTGCCAGCAGACGGGCTCGGAGTTTGGTGATCCGGCTTTGTTAGGAACCCTAGAGGTGCCTTTAGGTATTAATTTTAGGGTAGGATATTCCTATGATTTTCTGGGGAAAAATGTATCTACTTTAGGTAGTTCCACGACCAGTGAAGCATCTGGTTTTCACCAAATTTTCCTTAGATATGACCTAGATTTTGGATTGGGAAAATTAGGGCAATTTCATCCCTAAAAGAATCGGTTAATTATTGGTGATTTAGGGGGAAAAAATTGAAATTATTAAAGATTTTCGAAGGCTCTTTTTTAGTAGTTAGAATTCCTCAGAAATTTGTGCACTTGTAGCTAAAAAACCCGGTGAAAATTAGGGTTATTTTGCGGAGCAAATAGTAAATTGCGTAGATTTTAGCATTTATAGCTTGTTAAGATTTATACTAAACCAAAACATTGAAACATTTCTTTGGCCTAAAGCCTAGAAAATTAACTTATGGATCCATTTTCCTACGTAGCCAATGCCGATACACAAGTCATAGCTGACTTGTATGAGGCGTACAAACAAGATCCCAATTCAGTTGATAGCTCTTGGAGAGATTTCTTCAAAGGTTTTGACTTTTCTCAGACCTGGTTAGGCGAGGGAGCTCCTGCGGGCGCTGTTTCAGCTGATTCAAGCCATGTTCAAAAGGAAATGGCGGTAATCTCGTTGATTAAAGCCTTCCGTTCTAGAGGACACTTATTATCGAAAACCAATCCCGTACGTGAACGTAAGGATCGCAAGCCACGTTTAGATTTGGCGGATTATTCTTTGTCTGACGCTGATTTAGATACCGTTTTCCAAGCGGGTTCTTTCATGGGCTTGGGACCAGCGACACTTCGCACGATTCAGGCGGCTTTGCATAAAATCTATGCAGGCACGATTGGATTTGAATATTCGTATATCCGTGACGTTCAACAAAAAGAATGGTTACGTAATAAGATTGAAAAGGAAGCACTTTCCTTTAAGCCTACATTCGAAGAGAAGAAACACATTCTTCAGAAAATGAATGAGGCGGTTGTTTTTGAGAACTTCTTAGGAACAAAATATTTAGGCCAAAAGCGTTTCGGCTTAGAAGGTGGTGAATCCACTATCGCTGGTTTAGATGCGATTATCAATGTGGCAGCTGATGCGGGTGTGAAAGAGGCGGTGATCGGTATGGCTCACAGAGGTCGTTTGAACGTTTTGGCAAACATTATGCACAAATCTTACGAAGCGATCTTTGATGGTTTCGAAGGAAATGTACCTAATGAAATCCACGGTGATGGTGACGTAAAATATCACTTAGGATATTCTAGCAAGCATATTTCTCCAAAAGGCAGCGAAATTTCGTTGAAATTAGCTCCCAATCCTTCTCACTTAGAGGCTGTAAATCCACTAGTGGAAGGTTTCTGCCGTGCCAGTGCGGATGCGCATTATGCTGGAGATTACGATAAAGTATTGCCTATTTTAATTCACGGAGATGCGGCGGTAGCTGGTCAAGGTATCGTCTATGAGGTAACTCAAATGGCGAAATTAAAAGGCTACAGTACGGGTGGAACGATTCACTTTGTGATCAATAACCAAGTAGGTTTTACGACTGATTTTGAAGATGCACGTTCGGCGATTTATTGCACGGATGTGGCTAAAATCATCGATGCACCGGTATTCCATGTAAATGGTGATGATCCAGAAGCGGTAGTATTCGTGTCTCGTATGGCCGCTGAATACCGTCAAGAATTCAATCGCGATGTATTTGTTGATATGGTTTGTTACCGCCGTAATGGTCACAACGAATCAGATGAGCCGCGTTTTACGCAGCCTACTTTGTATGCGAACATCACGAACCATCCAAACCCACGCGAGGTTTACACACAACAATTAATCAAGAACGGCGAGATTGAGGCTAAATTAGCCGAGGAAATGGATTCAGCTTTCAAAGCGGAATTACAAGCTCGTTTAGATATGGTGAAGCAAAAAGTTAGCCCACCGTACGTTCCCTTAAAATTAGACAACCGTTGGTCTGCACTACGTTTCTCGAATGAGAAAGATTTCGATGCATCTCCGAAGACAGCAATTTCTAAGGATGTAATTGATCAAGTAGCAAAAGCTTTAACGGCTTTGCCGAAAGGCTTCACTGCCTTGAAGCAAATCGAAAAGGTCATTGCAGACCGTAAAGGATATTTTTCAACAGGCCAATTAAACTGGGCAACAGCTGAATTATTAGCGTATGGTTCTCTTCTTTTAGAAGGAAAGCCTGTTCGTTTATCTGGTCAAGATGTACAACGTGGTACTTTCTCTCACCGTCACGTCGTATTACACGATGCGAATACGAATGAGAATTATAACTCGTTAAATCACATTAAAGAAGGTCAAGAGCAAGCGCAGATCTACAACTCCTTACTTTCTGAGTATGGCGTGTTAGGATTTGAATTTGGCTATGCTTTGGCTAATCCTGATGCCTTGGTGATTTGGGAAGCACAGTTTGGTGACTTTGCAAATGGCGCTCAAACCATGATTGACCAATTCGTCTCTTCACATGAGTCGAAGTGGGGTACACAAAATGGTTTAGTGATGTTATTGCCTCACGGTTACGAGGGTCAAGGTCCAGAACACTCAAATGCACGTCCAGAGCGTTTCTTGCAGTTAGCTGCTGAAAACAATATGATCGTGGCGAACCTAACAACGCCAGCGAATATCTTCCACGCTTTACGCCGTCAATTGACTTGGGATTTCCGCAAGCCATTAGTGGTGATGTCGCCTAAGTCGATTTTCCGTCACCCGAAAGTGGTTTCGCCTATGGAAGAATTTACAAAAGGTAAGTTCCAAGAGGTGATTGGTGATAGCTATGCAGATAAGGCCAAAGTGAAGAAGGTATTACTTTGCTCAGGTAAAGTATACTTCGATCTATTGGATCGCCAAGAAAAAGATAAGCGCAAAGATGTGGCGATTGTTCGCATTGAGCAATTACACCCATTCCCAACGAAGCAAGTAGACGCGGAATTAGCGAAATACAAAGGAGCTGATGTGGTATTCGTTCAAGAAGAACCAGAAAACATGGGCTACTGGTCGTATGTGATCCGTGAGTTTGGCTGGTCTAAATTCAAAGGTTTAGTAGCGCGTAAAAAATCCGCTTCTCCGGCGACTGGATTCTTAAAAGTTCATGGCGTAGAGCAAGCAAACCTAATTAACAAAGCATTCGAATAATAGAATTATTATGGCTATAGAAATGAAAGTGCCCGCTGTGGGCGAGTCGATTACAGAAGTGACCGTTGCCACTTGGAACAAGAAGGAAGGCGATCACGTGAAATTAGACGAGGTTTTGTGCGAATTAGAATCGGACAAAGCTACCTTTGAATTGCCTGCAGAGGCAGAAGGTGTGTTGCACATTGTGGCTAAAGAAGGCGATGTTCTTCCAATAGGTGCAGTTATCTGTACGATTGAAGCAGGTGGCGCAACCGCTTCTGTGAAAGTAGCAGATGCTCCAGTGGCAGCAGCCGTGGCAGCTCCAGCTCCTGCAGCTCCAGCTCCAGCTGCGGGTCCTACGTCTGTTTTAGAAATTAAAGTTCCAGCGGTAGGGGAGTCGATCACGGAAGTGACGGTTTCTGTTTGGAATAAGAAAACTGGAGATAGCGTTTCTTTAGACGAAGTTCTTTGTGAATTAGAATCAGATAAAGCGACTTTCGAATTGCCAGCAGAAGCTGCGGGTGTTTTGGAAATCGTAGCTGAATCAGGAACGGTAGTTCCGATCGGTGGAATTTTAGCGAAAATCACGGTAGGTGGTGCGGTCGCAGCTTTGGCTCCAGCTGCAGCTCCAGCAGCACCTTCTGCTCCGGCAGCTCCTGCTTCATCCAGTGATGCATCTTATGCCGCAGGTCATCCATCTCCAGCAGCAGCAAAAATATTAGACGAAAAAGGTATCTCCGCTGCTTCGGTAGCAGGTTCAGGCGTAGGTGGTCGCATTACAAAAGAGGATGCGGTAGCTGCTTCAAAACCAGCCGTTGCCGCTTCAGCTCCTGCAGCTGCCGTTGCACCAGCCGTAGCACAAGGAGGAACACGTCGCGAAAAAATGAGCTCATTGCGTAAGACAGTAGCTCGTCGTTTAGTGGCAGTGAAGAATGAAACAGCGATGTTGACGACGTTTAACGAAGTGGACATGAAGCCTGTGATGGATCTTCGCGGTAAATACAAAGACAAATTCAAGGAGAAACACGGTGTAGGTTTAGGATTTATGTCCTTCTTCACGAAAGCCGTTTGTGTGGCTTTAAAAGAGTTCCCTTCAGTGAAT
This sequence comes from Bacteroidota bacterium, assembly GCA_046046955.1. Classification (GTDB taxonomy): domain Bacteria; phylum Bacteroidota; class Bacteroidia; order Cytophagales; family Spirosomataceae; genus Aquirufa. Next base: position 7,386 of record JBJOIV010000036.1, read on the forward strand.
GCAAAAATCGACGGAGACGAAATCGTTTTCCACGATTATTGTGATATTTCGATTGCCGTTTCTGCACCGAAAGGTTTAGTGGTTCCGGTAATCCGTTCTGCGGAAAACTTATCATTAGCTGGAATCGAATCAGAAGTGGTTCGTTTAGCTGGTAAGGCACGCGAGAACAAATTGAGCTTGGAAGAAATGAGCGGCGGTACCTTTACGATCACGAATGGTGGGGTATTTGGCTCGATGCTTTCGACTCCAATTATCAACGCACCGCAAGTAGCGATCTTAGGTATGCACAATATCGTAGAGCGTCCAGTGGTAGTAGATGGTCAAATTGTGGTTCGCCCGATTATGTACCTTGCTTTATCGTACGATCACCGCATTATCGATGGTCGTGAGTCCGTGAGCTTCTTAGTTCGCTTAAAGCAATTACTAGAGGATCCAGCTCGTTTATTATTAGACATTTAATTAACAGAATAGGCCTTAGCGGGCCTATTCGCTTTCAATCGCCTATATGCAAGAATTTGATGTAGTTGTTATTGGTTCAGGCCCAGGAGGATACGTTTCAGCGATCCGCGCGGCTCAGTTAGGTTTTAAAACCGCTATCGTGGAGAAATATGCCGTGATGGGTGGAACCTGTTTGAACGTTGGTTGTATTCCTTCCAAAGCCCTTTTGGACTCATCCGAGCATTATTACAATGCCGTACATAGTTTTTCAGAGCACGGAATCGAAATCGCGAAGCCTAAAGTTAATTTAGCTCAAATGATCGCTCGCAAGACGGGTGTCGTTGAGAAAATGAACGGTGGTATCACGTATTTGATGAAGAAGAACAAGATCACGACCTTCCACGGTTTGGGATCATTCGACTCAGCTAAAACGGTTAAAGTGACGAAAGAAGATGGTAGCTCTGAAGTTTTATCAGCGAAGAATATCATCATCGCCACTGGATCGAAGCCTACTATTTTACCTTTCATTCCGGTAGACAAGGAACGCATCATTACGTCGACGGAAGCGTTGAAAATGAAAGAAATTCCGAAGCATTTAATCGTGATCGGTGCTGGTGTAATCGGCGCGGAATTAGGATCGGTGTATGCTCGTTTAGGTTCCAAAGTATCTTTCGTCGAATTTGCAGACAGCATGATTCCGACGATGGACAAGACGATGGGAAAAGAATTACAAAAGTCGATTGCTAAGTTAGGCGCAGACTTTTACTTATCTCACAAAGTGACTTCAGCTGCTGTAAAAGGTAAAGAAGTGACGGTGAAAGCGCAAGACTCAGCAGGAAAAGAAGTCGAGATCAAAGGTGATTATTGCTTAGTTTGTATCGGTCGTCGTCCTTATACAGATGGATTAAACTTAGCAGCGGCTGGTTTGACAGCTGATGAGCGTGGTCGCATCGGAGTCGATGAGCACACTTTACAAACATCCGTTCCTGGCATTTATGCCATCGGTGACGTGGTTCGCGGAGCGATGTTAGCACATAAAGCAGAAGAGGAAGGTGTTTTTGTGGCAGAAGTTATTGCAGGCCAAAAACCTCACATCAACTATAATCTAATTCCAGGTGTTGTTTACACGTGGCCAGAAGTGGCTTCTGTAGGGAAGACGGAACAAGAATTAAAAGCAGCAGGTATCGCTTACAAGGAGGGTTCATTCCCGTTCAAAGCCTTAGGTCGCGCAGTAGCTTCTATGGATGTGGATGGTTTAGCCAAAGTTTTAGCCGATGCTAACACTGACGAAATTCTGGGTGTTCACATCATCGGTGCTCGTGCCGCTGATATGATCGCTGAAGCGGTGGTTGCCATGGAATTCCGTGCTTCCGCTGAAGATGTTGCTCGCATGTCTCATGCTCACCCGACCTATACGGAAGCGATGAAAGAGGCTTGTTTAGCGGCAACGGCTAAGAGAGCGTTACATTCGTAAGCAAAGAGCAAAGTTCAAAGAGCAAAGAGCAAAGTTCAAATTTGGAATCAAAAAAGGCGCAATTTGCGCCTTTTTTGATGAATATGTAAATGGTAGTTAGAACTTTGTAGACAATTAAAATGTTTCTGAAATCCTCGCCGGAGGCGATACCATCTTTGAACTTTGCACTTTGAGCTTTGCTCTTTGAAATTTACTCTACCTCCAACTCCTCAAAATTCACCCCCTTCGCCCGCACATAAAACCTCCAGGATAACAGAGCCGAAGAACACACTAAACTAGCTGTTAAGCCCACCCAGATGCCTACGGCGCCTACTTTTTGGTAAATACCGATATAGTAACAAAGAGGAATTCCGACTGCCCAATAGGAGATCACGGTGATCGCCGTAGGGATTTTATAATCTTGTAAACCACGTAATAATCCCAATGATACGGCTTGAATGCCATCAAATAGTTGGAAAATAGCCCCCCAAACTACTAAGGTGACAGCAATCGTAATAACAGGTATATCTTGTGTATAGCCGCGAACTAGGTATTCACGACCGAAGAAAAAGACCAAAGCACAAGCCCCCATGAATAAAATGGAGAGTACGAGTGCGGCCTTTCCTGATTGAATAATCCCGGAACGATTTCGTTCACCGATGGCAGTTCCTACATTAATTCCGCCAGCGACTGCAATCCCGGTTGCCATCATGTAGGTAATGGAAGCCATATTAATCGCCACAATGTGAGCCGCTTGCGCAGTCACAGAAATCCAACCCATCATAACGACCGCCATCCCAAAAGTGGCGATTTCAAAGAAACCTTGCATTCCGGAAGGAATACCAATGCGGAGAATGTTTTTTTCTAAGACATTCTTCACCACATGCACATGGCCTTTACGCAGATAGGGCTTGAACTCTTCTCTTGTAAATACATAAATAGCTAATGCTCCCGCCATAAATATACGGGACAGCAAGGTGGAAATGCCTGATCCGAATAAGCCTAAAGCAGGTAGTCCCCATAATCCGTTGATCAACAAATGGTTGCCGAAAACATTTAAAGCCAAGGCGATGATGGTAATCGTCATACCCACAGTTGTTCTTTGTAATCCATCCATGAAGCTTTTCAAGGCGATGAACCAGAATATAGGTAAAACTGAAATAGAGATTAAACTTAGGAAGGGTAGTGTTAACGCTTTGTTTGCCTCTGTTTGGCCAAATAAATCGTAGTTTAAACCAATGAGGTAGGTAATTAGGATCGTAATTATTCCTAAAAAAGTGGCAACACGTAGGTTAGCCCGCAATAGGTTACCGCATTCGGTTTTGTCTCCTTCAGCCACGGCTTTAGAAATCATGGGCGAAACGATCTGTATACAGATGATGCCGATAACTGCAATGGTGAAAAATATGGATTGCGCCATTCCAGCAGCCCCAAGGCTTTCGGCGGCACCGGTGGACATTTGGCCTACTTGAATGGTGTCGGCTAGACCCATTAACATAACGCCCAATTCCCCTACCACGATGGGTAAGGCTAATTGGACGGTCTGTTTTATTTTAGAAAGAAGGGACATTAGATACGTACGATTTCTGCGCCGATGGCGTTAAGACGCGTATCAATGTTTTGGTAACCACGGTCGATTTGCTCAATGTTGTCGATGATAGACGTTCCATTTGCAGACATTGCAGCGATTAAAAGAGAAACACCCGCACGAATATCAGGAGATGACATGCGAATTCCTTTTAAGGTTTGCTTGCGGTCGAAACCAACAACCGTAGCACGGTGTGGATCGCAAAGGATGATTTGAGCACCCATTTCGATCAAACGGTCAACAAAGAATAGACGGGATTCGAACATTTTTTGGTGGATTAAGACCGTTCCTTTGGCCTGAATCGCAGTTACTAAAATGATCGATAATAAATCCGGTGTGAAGCCTGGCCATGGGTGGTCTGAGATCGTTAACATCGATCCATCGATGAAGTTTTCTAATTCGTAATGCTCTTGAGAAGGAATGAAAATATCGTCTCCACGGAATTCCATTTTGATACCTAATTTCTTGAATACCTCTGGAATGATGCCTAGTTCAGGAATTTGGCAGTTCTTAATCGTAATTTCCGATTGAGTCATCACCGCTAAACCGATGAATGAACCGATTTCGATCATATCTGGAAGCATCGTGTGCTCCGTTCCGTGTAAAACGTCAACTCCTTCGATGATCAACATGTTCGAACCGATACCGGAGATTTTCGCCCCCATACGGTTTAACATCTTGCTTAATTGCTGTAAATAAGGCTCGCAAGCGGCATTGTAGATGGTTGTTTTGCCTTTCGCTAAAACAGCTGCCATCAAAATGTTCGCTGTTCCAGTTACCGAAGCCTCATCTAAAAGCATGTAAGCACCTTGTAATTCAGACGCATCCACTTCGTAGATTCCGCCATCCTCTGGGCTATAGTTAAACTTTGCACCTAGCTTCATGAAGCCAAAGAAGTGGGTATCCAATCTTCTACGTCCGATTTTATCTCCACCCGGTGAAGGAATACGTCCTTTCTTAAAGCGGGCTAATGTAGGTCCTAAAAGCATCACTGAACCACGAAGTGCAGCCGCTTTTTTCTTGTAGGTTTCTGATTCTAAGTAATCAATATTGACTTGTGAGGCATCGAATTCAATGCTTGACTCGGATAAACGACGCATGCTCACGCCCATATCACCTAATAAATCAATTAATTGATTTACGTCGCGAATGTTCGGGATATTATGGATGGTTACAGGCTCTGCTGTTAAAACCACGGCACACAAGATCTGTAATGCTTCGTTCTTTGCTCCTTGAGGAGTAATTTCTCCTTTTAATCGGCGGCCACCGGTTACTTTAAATGATGCCATAAATGATTACTTATTTTTACGGAAATTGTTATTTCGGTTGTTGTTATTATTTCTGAAGTTGTTCTTCCGGTAATTATTGTTCCGGTTATTGTTGTTGCTATTCGGGTATTCCGGTGCGTTATAGGCGTTTCTTGCGTTATTAGCTACCTTGGCGTGACCTAAACCTTCTTGAGATAATTCGTCTACGATGGTGCCTAATAGGTTTTCGGACATTTCTTTGATGTTTTGCCAAATCACCGCATCATCCACTGACTCCTTGTTCCAGGTCACATAGAATCCCTTCATTAAGCGGGCGATGTAGGCCACTAAAATCTTTTTGTCCTCTACTTTTTCCTCTGCGATCGCACGAAGAATTAGTAATTCTACGTTGCGGCCATAATGCTTAAATCGCAGGTTGTGTTGGTTGTAAGCCACTTTACGAGGGGCTTTACCTAAAGATTCTGGGGAAGGAGGAGGGAATGGGCCTTGCACATTCAATTCGAAATTAGACATGATGTATAAATCATCCCATAATTTTTTCGAATAGTCTTGGCTATTATCCTTCATATTCGGGTGAATTTGTTTCATCACCTCGACCATCAAAAACGCGTATTTTGTCCTTTGCTCTTCATCTGCAATGGTCAAAATGTAATTCACTAATTTTTGAACACTTGATCCGTATTCTTTCATATTTTGTTGCTCTTAAAGCATTAAATTCAATAATAAGCGAGGTAAAGCGATGATTAAAAATACGATGATTGCCCATATAGCCATCATCAATACCGCTCCAGCCGCATAATCTTTGGCCTTCTTCGCGAACTCATTCTGTTCCGGAGAAACTAAATCGGTGATACGCTCTAACGCAGAATTAAACAATTCTGCTACCCAAACACCGGTCACAGCCAGCGAAATCCAAATCCACTCAGATCCAGTAAATCCAAGTCTAAAACCCACATAAATAACTACGACCGTACTCACCGCATGGAACTTCGCATTGCGTTCCTGCTTGATGAGATCAATAATCCCGTTAATTGCGTGCTTTAAACCAAACATCTTAAAATTCAGCCGTCTTAGGTGTACGAGGGAATGGAATTACGTCACGAATATTACTCATACCCGTCACAAATAACACTAAACGCTCAAATCCAAGTCCAAAACCAGCGTGTGGTGCTGAACCAAATTGACGCGTTTCTAAATACCACCAGATGGATTCTTCTTCGATTCCCACCTCTTTCGTGCGTTGCAATAATTTCGCATAATCGTCTTCTCTTTGAGATCCACCGATGATTTCACCAATACCCGGGAATAAAACGTCCATCGCACGAACCGTTTTCCCGTCCTCATCTAACTTCATGTAGAAGGCTTTGATGTCTTTCGGGTAGTTCGTTAGAATTACCGGTTTTTTGAAGTGTTTCTCCACTAAATAACGCTCGTGTTCCGATTGAAGGTCGATTCCCCATTCTACTGGATAAACGAATTTACCATTTTTGTGCGCCTTCGAATTCAATAAAATCTCGATCGCTTCGGTATAAGTTAAGCGTTCGAATTCATTTTCTGTCACGAAACGTAACTTCTCAGATAAGGTCATTTCTGACTGCTCTTCCTTCTTTTTATTCTTTTCTTCTTCGATTAAGCGCTTCTCTAAGAAGGCGATATCGTCTGCGCAGTTATCTAAAGCGTATTTGATACAGAATTTAGTGAAGTCCTCCGCTAAATTCATATTATCAGCTAGTTCATAAAAAGCGACCTCAGGCTCGATCATCCAGAACTCAGCTAAGTGACGAGTTGTGTTCGAATTTTCTGCACGGAAAGTAGGGCCGAAGGTATAGACTTTGGACAAAGCCATCGCCCCTAATTCACCCTCTAACTGGCCTGAGACCGTTAAATTGGTCTCTTTTCCAAAGAAATCTTCTTTGTAGTCGACCTTGCCTTCTTCCGTTAATGGAGGATTAATGGGGTCCAAAGTCGTCACACGGAACATCTCTCCAGCTCCTTCTGCATCCGATCCCGTGATGATAGGCGTGTGCAAATAGAAGAAACCGTTGTTGTTGAAATAGGTATGAATTGCATACGCCAACGCGTGGCGAATACGTAAAATCGCAGAGAACGTATTCGTCCGTGGGCGTAAATGCGCAATCTCACGTAAGAACTCTAATGAGTGCTTCTTAGGCTGTAAAGGGTATTTTTCTGGATCCGCAGTGCCATACACTTCGATGGAAACGACTTCTACCTCTACCGATTGTCCTTGACCCTGTGAGGCAATTAATTTACCCGTCACGGCGATGCAAGAACCAGTCGTCACTAATTTCAAGGTTTCTTCAGAAACAGTTCCCTCAGAAACTACGGCTTGAATATTATGAATAGTCGACCCATCATTGATGGCGATAAAAGCGACAGAGGAGGATACTCTTTTTGTACGCACCCAACCTTTCACGACGATGCTTTGCTGCGTGGGTGTTAAACCTAGTATTTCTTTGATTTGCATAAATGACTCGGGCATTTTAAAAGGAAAAGGCCTCAATAGAGGCAATAACCCTCAAAAATACGGATAAAAAACCGATTTATTTTATTTATTTGTAATTAAAAATCGGCTTATCTTTGGTGTAGATTATACAGACGATGCAGGGATTATCCTTAAAACAGAATCAACAACAGAACCTTTCTCCACAACAGATACAGTATATCAAGTTGTTGCAGATTCCAACGGCTGAATTAGCGGCGAGAATCGAGGAGGAATTAGAGGATAATCCGGCGCTGGAAGAAGGTTTGGATTATTCTGCTGAAGATGTCCCACGCGAAACGATCGAGGACTTAGAGCGCGAGGAGATGGAAGTGGGGGATTACCTACAGGATGATTATGCCGGTTACAAGATGGCGGGAGATTCATATGATCCGAATGAGGAGACGCGCGAACGCCCTTTGGCCACCGAATCTAGCACTCAGGAGTATTTGTTAAACCAAATCCGTTACGTCGTTCGCACAGAGCGCGAAGAGGTTTTAGCGCAGCAAATTATTGGTTCATTAGAGGAGGATGGCTGTTTGCGCCGAAATATTGAAAGCATCGTGAACGATCTTGCCTTCACGCAGGGCTTCGAGACAGATTATGATGAGGTGGAACAAATACTGTTTAAAGTACAATCGCTCGATCCAGCTGGGATTGCTGCTCGTTCGTTACAAGAATGTTTGTCATTGCAATTACATCGCAAGGAGTCGGATACAACAGCTCATGCATTAGCCATTCGCTTGATTGATGATTTTTTTGAGGAGTTTTCCAAAAAGCATTTCAGTGTATTACTCACCAAATTAGCCATCACCGAAGAGGAGCTTAAAAAGGCAATGCAAGTCATCACCCATTTGAATCCCAAACCAGGTGGGGGAGACGATGCACCCATCGCCCCTTATTTGCAGCCTGATTTCATCATTACAAATCAAAACGGGAAAGTAGAAATCAAGATTAACGGCAAAAACGCCCCCGAACTTCGCGTTTCCAAGGCCTTCCAAGAAATGCTCCAGACCTATGATAAAGGAGATAAGCAGCAAAAGGATATCAAGGAAGCCGTTACTTTTATCAAGCATAAATTAGATTCTGCTTCTTGGTTTATCTCTGCCATTCAGCAGCGTCAGGGTACTTTGATGAAAACGATGGAGAGTATTGTCGCTAAACAATTCGATTTCTTTAGCACCGGGGACGAAGCAGTTTTGAAACCAATGAAGATGAAGGAAATCGCGGCGATGATTGAAATGGATATTTCCACTGTTTCTAGAGTGGTTTCGGCGAAGTCAGTCCAAACAGATTTTGGCATCTATCCCCTAAAATACTTCTTCTCAGAAGGAATTACGCACGAATCCGGTGAAGACTTCTCCACTCGCGAAGTGAAAAATATCTTGCGCGAAATCATCGAGCAAGAACCTAGCTCGGAACCCCATTCAGATGAGGATTTAGAGCAATTATTACTCGAACGCGGATTCGTTGTGAAGCGCAGAACAGTGGCAAAATACCGCGATCAATTGGGTATTCCGGTGGCGAGATTAAGGAAACATTTATAATTCAGTTTCTTGAATAGGATTTCATTTTTATTTACTTACCTTTGGAGTTAGTAACGTGATGCGTCATTATGATCAAATCCTTCGGTTCTAAAGAAACATTGAAAATTTGGAATGGAGAGAGGTCTAAACGCTTACCATTTGAAATTCAAGAGATTGCGCGTAGGAAATTACGTATGATTCAAGCATCTGAAACTATAAATGACTTAAGAATTCCTCCAGCAAATAGATTGGAAAAACTTACTGGTTCAGAATTTTATAGCATTCGGATTAATGATCAATGGCGTATTATTTTTAAATGGATTAATGGATCAGCGGAAGAGGTTGAAATTGTAGATTATCATTAATATGGAAAATTTAAAAAATATACATCCGGGTGAGATTTTATTGGAAGAATTTCTTCTTCCAATGGGGATTTCAGCTTATCGGTTATCCAAGGAATTAAATATTCCTCAAACTCGTATATCCGAAATTTTAAAAGGACGTCGTCGTGTTACGGCCGATACAGCCTTACGTTTATCTTTATTTTTCGGAAACTCGGTTAAATTTTGGTTGAGCCTCCAAGATGATTATGATATTGAAGAAGAATTGAGATTGAAGAAAAATGAATTTGATTTAATTCGAAAATATGAATTTGCATAAGCTATGACATTCAATTACCTAAAGCTCCACCGCAATGGTCCCATTTGGACCTTAACATTACACCGTCCTGAGGTATATAATGCCTTAAATGCAGGCTTAATTCACGAAATCAGAGAAGTAGCGGAAGCTGCCCAAATAGACGATGAAGTCCGTGTTTTAGTCATCACGGGCGAAGGAAAAGCCTTTTGTTCGGGTGCTGATTTGAAATCCGGTGTTACAGATCCTAATCTTGGTAATGTGTTGAGATCAACGTATAACCCCATGATTTCTGCCTTGAGAGGCTTGAATAAACCAGTTATAGGTGCGATTAATGGGGTAGCGGCAGGTGCTGGGTGTAGTTTGGCCTTAGCCTGTGACTATATTATTGCGAAAGAGGATGCGTATTTTTCTGAATTATTTGTCCAAATCGGTTTAGCCATGGACGCTGGTTCCACCGCCTTTTTGATGCAATCTGTAGGTTATCACCGGGCATTTGACTTAGCGACAACAGGGCGTAAAGTAGGAGCGAAGGAGGCCAAAGAAATCGGTTTAGTGGCAGAGGTTGTATCTGAACAAGAATGGGATCATAAAGTACAAGAGATTGCCGTATCCTTTTCAAAGAAAGCTACTTTAGCCATTTCACTCATGAAGCGTAGTTTGCAACGTGCTTATAATCAAGATTTAGCGGCGACATTGGCCTCCGAAGCAGAGGAGCAAACGATACTTGGTCACAGTGAAGACTTCGCGGAAGGCGTGACAGCTTTTTTGCAGAAAAGACCCCCACACTTTAAAGGGAAATAATTTTTAGAAAATTTTAGAGGATAGTTTTTCATTTTGCCAAAGAAATTCTACCTTTGCAATCCCGAAAGGGCAATGGTTGCGTAGCTCAATTGGATAGAGCATCTCACTA
>JBJOIV010000037.1:0-17128 GCA_046046955.1 Bacteroidota bacterium
GTTAACGCACGAGCCGCAGCAATGCGAGCCGGCATGCGATCATAAACAGCTTTAATCATTTCAATGTCAAAGGCCATGGTAAAAATGTTTGGTAAAAAATGTTCACAAAATTAATAGATTAGCTTCAATTTTGCCACTATTTTATGATAACATTTCCTTTGTTACCGTTTTATTAAGAACTTTGTTTAATTGCTTAATTTAACCTATTTAAAATAGGATTATTTACACATTTTAATACCACTTCGCTTGAAGCATTGGAGAATATTCTTCCTGATTTGTTCCCTTTTTCATTTTCTCCCAAATGAAATTCAAGCACAATCTCCCTCATCTATCCTTGATAAAGCTATTCAGCTGGCAGAGGAACATGGACAAGCCATCGGATCTTTCAAGATTCGGGTAAAGGTGCAGGAGAAGGCTAGATTTACGAAGGTGATTGGGATTGGAAAGAAGCGATTAGCCTTTAAAGAAGGAATACAAGAAGGACAATGGTATGGTAATCAGACCGTTTCAGAGGTGCAGGTGGGTCATTTAAATCAATTGATTCACGGCATTGAATCTGTTCAAACCTTTCATAAAAAGTATTCAAAGCCTACCCTATTTCTTTGGCCGGACCTTTACCAGGATTATGTAGGAACCTCTTGTGTTTCCCCTTTGAATTATCATGCTAAGTCTTACTATCAGTATAATTTCAAGGGAGATACACTTGTTGACGGAAAATGGTGCGTTCAATTCCAAGTAGAACCTAAAATACGACGAGACCGCCTTTTCAAAGGAATGCTAACACTAGATGGCGAAGGTTGGATTGTTCGCTTTGAAGGTGCGGTTTTTGCTGACGCGATTGATTATCAACTAGATTTACTTAATCAAACTTTTCAAGGTAAATGGATACCTAAAAGTGGACATATTCATATGATGGCAGGTTTATTAGGTAGTCAAGGTGAATATGTATGGGACCAAAAGACCTTAGGGAAGCCGGAGGAATGGAAAATGGATCCTCGTTTGTTTGTCGAGCCTACTAATGTAAAAGAGACTCTCAACATCTCTGCTGTAGCTTTCGATGAGACATTTGCGAATCAATTTTTAACTAATCTGCACGGATCATTATTGAGAAAGTGGAAGCAGAGACCGACGTCTAATCTCGTGATGATTGATTCGGTATACTACAAAGGCAAACAAGAAGCGGTGGTTATGGATTCCTCGTTTTTTACTGAGGTACCAGGAATGAAACAGAAAGAGGTATTTATCGACAGTTTTAGGGTTACTCCTTTTAATCCTTCTCAATTAATTCTGAGTAAATCCTTCTTCTTCGGGGAGTTCAAACGCGATTATTACCCTTTTGAGATCTATTATAAGTCACCTGTTTTTGATTCCAATTTTAATACGGTAGAAGGTTTCGTGGCGAATACGGCATTAGTTTTCAGAAAACGTTGGGCAAGGTACCATATGTTAGAGGCGGAGGTTTTAGGTCGTAGGGCTTTTGGGATTAATCGAAATTCAGGTTTCGTTAAATTGCGTTATCGAGGAGAATCCTTTGATTTAGGGATAAGTACGGGGGATTATGTAGCTCAATATAATTCGGAAAATACGATATCTCCAGAGATGAATTCTTTATCTACTTTGCTGTTGAAGAACAATCAGATGAAGATTTATCGTTCTCAATTTACCACATTGAATTTCACCAAACGATTATCTGCACGCTTTTTCCTTAAATCTCTGCTAGAGTATTCTGAACGAAGTCAAATGGATAATACGACGGATTATTATTGGATTAACTTCTTAAATCGAGAGTTTCAGCCCAATAATCCGATCAATGCAGAGTACAAGCAAGCAGGTTTTAATACGCATCAATCCTTTATTACACAGTTGCAACTAGGTTTCAGACCTTTTTTAACCCAAAGTTACCGGGCAAATACACGGCTGTCAGATTGGGGATCCTCCCCTTTAATCTTAGCGAAGTACCGAGCGGGCTGGAAAGACGTAGGTGGATCTACGACGGATTTTAATCAAATTGAACTCTCTTATTTGCACAATATTGAATTGAATCCTTGGATTAAAATGGGTTTGCTAATTAATGCGGGTACTTTTATAGGGAATAAACCAAGCTACTTCATTGATTATAAACACTATAACGGAACATTGAATTTAATTCAAGCGGGCGAAATGCTTGCCTCCCATCGACTAGTCGGTTATTATCAGAATTTTACGAACGGATCTAATCAACGATTAAATGTGAATCATTATGCGAATTCAACAGCCGGAACCTATGTTGAGGCTTTGAGCTTTTTTCAATTCTCTAATTTGTGGTTGAAGCCTTTACTAGGTATGAAAAAACTCTATGTGAAGGAAGTATTGATCGCGAATGCAAATTATGTGCAGAATCAGAATCTGATGTATAATGAACTAGGATATGGCTTAGATGGAGTTTTCAAAATTTTCCGCTTAGAAGCCATTGCTAATTTTATTAATGGACAATTTAGTTACATCGGCTTTAGGGTAAATATTAATTCCCGAATTCGGATCGGAAATATCCCAGATTAATTTTTTTTTATCTTTTCGATCATTTTTGCCTCTTTGTTAAAAATAGAGCCCTTATATTTGAGGTCATTTTAAGAATTTCATTTTTTAACCAGCATAATGGCAAAAAATTTAGTCATCGTCGAGTCTCCAGCGAAAGCGAAGACCATAGAAGGGTATTTGGGAAAGGATTTCGTGGTGAAGTCTTCGTTTGGTCACGTACGAGATTTGCCTTTGAAAGGAGATAAGGCCATTGATGTGGAAAATGACTTCGCTCCTACTTATGTGGTTTCAGCGGATAAAACCAAAGTTATTTCTGAGTTAAAAAGTTTAGCGAAATCATCTGAGGAAGTTTGGTTAGCAACGGACGACGACCGCGAGGGAGAAGCGATTTCATGGCACTTGAAAGAGGCTTTAGGATTAAAGGATAACGCCAAGCGGATTGTTTTCCGTGAAATTACGAAACCAGCTATTTTACAAGCGATTACCCAACCGCGTACCATCGATATGGATTTAGTGAATGCACAGCAGGCACGCCGTATTATGGACCGTTTGATTGGTTTTGAATTGTCACCTGTGCTTTGGTCTAAAGTACAGAAAGGCTTATCTGCTGGACGGGTTCAATCTGTTGCTGTTCGTTTAATTGTAGAACGTGAGCGGGAAATTGAAAATCACGAATCGATTGCTACGTTTAAGGTTGTGGCTCATTTTGATCTTCCAGGTAAGAAAGTGTTAAAGGCAGAATTGTCGAAGGCTTTTGCCAAAGAGAATGACGCCTTAGACTTCCTTAAAAAGTGTGTAGGCGCTGCATTTAGCATCAAGAGTTTAGAGACGAAGCCAGCGAAAAAGTCCCCTGCTCCCCCATTTACGACGTCTACTTTACAGCAAGAGGCTTCGCGTAAATTAGGTTTTGCGGTGGCGACGACCATGTCAGTAGCTCAAAAACTATATGAATCTGGTCGTATTACTTATATGCGTACCGATTCGACGATGTTGTCACAAGAAGCGCGAGATAAAGCGAAGGCGGAGATCGAATCAGCTTATGGGGCGAAATTCCACCACAGCCGTCAGTTTAAAACCAAATCAGAAAGTGCTCAAGAGGCTCACGAAGCCATCCGTCCAACGGATTTTGCGAATCATAGTATTACCGGTGATGCGCGTGAGAAGCGTTTATACGAATTAATTTGGAAGCGGGCCATTGCATCTCAAATGGCAGACGCCCTTATTGAGCGTACAACTGCTTTAATCGATATTTCAACGACTCCAGAGTTATTATCTGCTCAAGGAGAAGTGATCGCCTTTGAAGGTTTTTTAAAGGCCTATTTAGAGGGAAGAGATGACGAAGACGAGGATGAGAACAAAGATATGTTACCTCCATTGGCCATTGGTCAGGTGCTGGAATTAGACGAAATGAAAGCGCAAGAGCGTTTCTCTCGTGCGGCTCCGCGTTATACGGAGGCGAGTTTAGTAAAAGCTTTGGAAGAAAAAGGAATCGGTCGTCCTTCGACCTATGCTCCAACCATTTCCACTATTATTAAGCGTGCTTATGTGGTAAAAGAAGATCGTCCAGGTAGAGAACGCGAGTTTCAAACTTGGGTACTCTCGAACAATGAGATTTCAGGCACAAAAGCAACAGAAACGGTAGGTACAGAGAAAGCAAAGTTATTCCCTACGCACATCGGTACCTTAGTGACGGATTTCTTGGTAGAGAACTTTGAGAATGTGGTCGATTATACCTTTACCGCGGAGATGGAGGATGAATTTGATAACATCGCCAAAGGTAAATTAGAGTGGACGACCTTGATGAAGAACTTTTATAAGTCGTTTCATCAGACGATTGAGGATTCTAAATCGATTAACCGTAGCACCGTAGGTGGTGGTCGTGAATTAGGAGTAGATCCTAAGACCGGACGTTTAGTTTCTGTACGTCTCGGTAAATTTGGTCCATTTGTACAGTTAGGGGAATCTTCGGAAGAGGAGAAACCTGTTTTTGCTAATTTGACTAAGACTCAGTCAGTCAGCACATTGACTTTTGAAGAGGCTTTGGCCCTATTAGAACGTCCTAAATTACCACGTGAATTAGGTATCCATAATGATATGCCGGTGATTATCGGAGCGGGTAAATTAGGCCCTTACATTAAATTTGATGGCAAGTTTACCAGCCTTCCAGATACACATGACCCCTTCACGATTGAGATGGATCAAGCAATAGCTGTGATTGCTCAAGCCTTGAAAGATGCCGAAGCAGGTGGTCTAGGTTATTTCGAAGATTCATTGATTGAGACAGGTAAAGGACGTTTTGGTCCTTATGTGAAGCACAATGGAAAGTATTATTCTCTTGCTAAAACGGATAATTTAGCGACGATTGATCAAGCCCGTGCTATCGAATTAATCGAGGCGAAGCGTAAAGTAGAAGCGAATAAATTTATTAAAGAATTCGCCGAAAACGAGTCAGTAAAAGTCGTTAACGGCATGTATGGTCCCTATATTCAAATTGGAAAACGGAATGTGAAGATTCCAAAAGGAACTGAACCAGCAGATTTAACATTAGAGGACTGCTTAGCTTTAGGCGATGCGGCTCCTGCCCCTAAGAAAGCACGAAAAAAATAAGTATATGAGTCAGATTATTGATGGCAAGATGGTGGCCGAAACGATGAAAATCGCCATCGGTGAAGAAGTAAAACAGATGATAGCTGCCGGACAAAAAGTTCCGCATTTAGTAGCTATTCTCGTAGGTAATAATGGTGCTTCAGAGACCTATGTAGCGAATAAAGTGAAATCTTGTGAGGAATTAGGATTTGCCTCTACCCTGTTGCGTTTTGACCCGTCTATTTCTGAAGCTGATTTATTAGCTGAGGTTCAAAAAGTGAACGATAATCCCGATATGGATGGTTTAATCGTTCAATTACCACTTCCGGCGCACATTAATCCGGACAAAGTGATGGAGACGATTCATCCTTCAAAAGATGTGGACGGCTTCCACCCGATCAACATTGGTCGTATGGCGAAAGGTCTACCGGCGTATATTTCAGCAACGCCTCAAGGGGTATTGGATTTATTAGCCTACTATAAAATAGAAACTGCCGGAAAGCATTGTGTGGTCGTAGGTCGTTCCCAAATCGTGGGTTTACCGATGTCTATCTTAATGCAACGTAATCACCCTGTGGGTAATTGTACAGTTACATTAACTCACTCGAGAACGCCTAATTTAGAAGAGATTTGCGCTCAAGGAGATATTGTAGTGGCAGCTTTAGGTAAACCAGAGTTTATCAAAGCAGCGCACATTAAACCGGGTGCTGTCGTGATAGACGTGGGTTTAACACGCGTGGAGGACGCAACTAAGAAGTCTGGATTTGCCCTGAAAGGTGATGTGGACTTTGATGATGTGGCTCCTGTATGTTCTTATATCACACCAGTTCCTAAAGGCGTAGGTCCTATGACCATCGTTTCTTTAATGAAAAATACGCTCTTAGCTGCTAAGGGTGTGATTTATCCGAAAAATTAAGACTGATATAGATAGCGATAAAAGACTCCTAATGGGAGTTTTTTATCGTATTCATCATTCAAATAGATTTCTCCCGATTCTGCCTTTTCTGGCACATTGAAGATCCCCTTCATTAAGTTTTCAACCACCAGCGTGGAGAATCCCAGCGAATACACATTCGTTAATAAAATATGTTCTTTCGGATCGAGAATCTCTTTAACGGAACGTAACATATCGTCAATTTGCTCCTCTAAGACCCATTTTTCGCCTTCTGGACCACGTCCATAGGCAGGTGGATCCAATAGAATACCTTGGTAAAAATTGCCGCGTCTTGCTTCGCGTTTCACAAACTTCAATGCATCCTCTGCCATCCAACGGATATTGTCAAGCTTAGAGACTTCCATATTCTCTCTCGCCCAAGATAAGACGGGTTTCACAGAGTCCACGTGAGTTACATCTGCACCCACTTGTTTGCAGGCTAAACTGGCTCCACCTGTGTAGGCGAAAAGGTTCAGAATTTTGGGTTTGGGTGTTTTTAACAAGGGTATGTTTTTTGCCAAAAACTCCCAATTAGAGGCTTGCTCAGGGAAAATACCTACGTGCTTGAACGATGATAAGGATATTTTAAAGTTCAGATCTAAAGCTTCCGATTTATAAGGCATAAACCATTTATCTGGCACCCCTTTTTTTACTTCCCATACTCCACGCTCAGAACTACCTTTTTCTTTCTTGAAATAAGCGTTTGCTTTGGACGCCCAAAATTCC
Organism: Bacteroidota bacterium; assembly: GCA_046046955.1. GTDB lineage: Bacteria > Bacteroidota > Bacteroidia > Cytophagales > Spirosomataceae > Aquirufa. The sequence goes on from JBJOIV010000037.1 coordinate 6,764, forward strand.
TCCGACAAGGTTTTCTGCCATACCGCTTGAGGTTCTGGACGACGTACGACAAATGCGCCAAACTGCTCGAGTTTTTCAAATCCACCAGAATCGATTAATTCATAGTTTTTACCCCAGAATTCGGGTGTCTCAATGGCAATGGAAGCTAAATTTTTCAAATGCTAGGGGTTCAATGGAATTTTAGTCAGGAAATACACGGAGCGTCTTCCTTCCTCTGAATTATTAATGGTCTGATTTCCAGACGCTAAGAAATGGTTGCTAAACCAATAGTTTAAATCTGATTTCTCTTGACGGCGAATTCTATCTCCCTCATTGTCGGTGCTCAACTCTTGGACTTTTTCGTCTCTAGATTGGCCTTCCGCAGTGATGTATTTAGAAATGATGCTGTTGCCTCTTTGGTAGGATAAGGTTAATACATCGCCCTGAAGGGAGGTCTTAATCTTCTGGATTAATTTATCCTCTTTTATGTTATTCAAATCAATCGAGTGATCCCACACTAAATCTCCTTTTTCGTCTAATTCAGCGATTACCGCATGCGTGTAAATCCAACCATCAAATTGCTGTGAATTACTAAAAGAATTAAATCCTCGATAGCCCCAGGGGCTGTAGTAACTAGAGAATGGAGAGTATAGGCCATAATTTCCATAGCCCCATCGGTACGGATTGTAGAGCATATTCCAAGGTGAATAAAGCCCCCCGACTAACATACCCATGGGGCCCCCAAATGGAGTATTGTTTATGTACTTATAATCTGGATAAAAGGCTTCTGCGACTACGATATAATGATCTCCTTTCTTAATGATTTCATGCATTAACAAGCGGTAATCCAAACGTAATTCCTCTCCTTTTTCTTCTTTGCTTTTGATCTTTTTTTCTTGCTTAGATTTCTGTTTTTCGCCTAAAAAATTGAAAAAATTATCAAATTGAGTGAAGCTATGGAATTTAGAATCTTGTAGTTCGCCATCTAAATAAGAGCTGAAATAGATTCCTTGCGAACTTGGTCCTTTAGATGATCCAATAGAGCCTTTGTGCCCATACGTACCCACAACCACTTGCAACGAATCGTTTAATTGGGTGGATTTTGCATTCATTTGGGCATATTGCTCTGTGGGGTTCATACTGATTTGCCCTAATTGATTTCCATCCTCATCAAATGATTTAAGCAGCAATTGGTAGTTTTTAGCCTTCTTTCCTACCGAATAAACGACGTTTATTTGTTGGTGGACTGTGTCTAAATCCATCGATTGAATTTCAGCTTGACCATTCACCACGGCTGGCAGGATGCGGGTTCTTTTTTCGGCTAAATTCGTAAATAAAATGACGGGCGTGTTATTTATGACTCCCCCAATGAAGAGCGATTGGTTAAGTGCTTTAAAGTTTGAAATCTCCATTTTCTCCACCGAGAAAATTTGGAATTTCTCCATCTTCCCATCTTGTGGATTCACCCGGACGATGTAATAATTATTACTTTTAAAGCGGCTAAATAATAGGTTTAATCGACTGCCATCGTAGCAATGTGTCACATAATCTAAATTGCCTTCTACGGATCCTTGATTTAACCAAACTTGTTCTAAATTCGTATTGAATTTACGAAGTATGAATTCTGTTTTACCCACATGGGTTAAAACGATCACTCCTTTTTCGCCTAATGGAATCGAAAAAGATTCTATTTGCCCGGTTTGTGGTATTTCAATTCGCTTCGTTTCTTGAGCGAAAGAACTAAGTGTACACAAGGCGAATAGAATGACTAGGCGGATCGATTTCATATTTATTCTGCTAGGCTTAAAATAATATCGAATTCTGCTTTTGCTACAGGAGTGACGGATAAACGGGACTGCTTGATTAATGCTAAACCCGTTAAACGATCGTCTGCCTTCATCGCTTTTAAAGTCACCGTTTTTGCGAATTTCTTCACTGGAATTAGCTCCACCACCACCCAGCGCGGATCTTCCGTCGTTGGATCAGGATAGTGTTCTTTGCTTACTTCGGCAAGGCCTATGACCTCCATTCCTTCATTTGAATGGTAAAAAAAGACCCAATCGCCTTTTTTCATCGCCATCATATTATTCCGGGCTTGGTAATTTCGTACCCCATCCCAAACAGATTTCCCCTCCTTAACGAAATCATCCCAAGAATATTTGAATGGTTCTGATTTTACTAACCAATAATTCATGATTATGGGAATTTAGGGAATTTAGAGAAGTCAGGTTTACGTTTCTCCAGGAAGGCATTTTTTCCTTCTTTGGCCTCATCTGATAAGTAATAAAGAAGCGTTGCATTTCCTGCCAATTCTTGAATACCCGCTTGTCCGTCTAATTCAGCATTAAACGCAGATTTTAACATTCTCAAGGCTAATGGGCTCTTTTCTAAAATCTTTTCACACCAAGCCACTGTCGTTTTTTCTAATTCTTCTAAAGGAACGACTTTGTTGACTAATCCCATCTGAAGTGCGTCAGCTGCGTCATATTGGTCGCAAAGGAACCAAATTTCTCTGGCTTTCTTTTGACCTACCACACGTGCTAAATAAGAAGCTCCGAATCCGCCATCAAAAGAACCCACATTAGGTCCAGTTTGTCCGAAACGCGCATTTTCTGCTGCAATGGATAAATCACAGATGACGTGTAAAACGTGTCCTCCACCAATCGCCCATCCAGCTACCATCGCAATAACAGGTTTAGGAATTGTTCTGATTTGACGTTGTAAATCCAATACATTTAAACGGGGCACGGTGTCTTTTCCAACATAACCACCATCTCCACGTACGCTTTGGTCACCTCCAGAACAGAATGCTTTTCCACCTTCCCCGGTTAATATAATTACACCGATTCTGGTATCTTGACGGGCTAATTCCATCGCCTCTGACATCTCCTGCACGGTTAATGGCGTGAAGGCATTGTGTTTATTCGGTCTATTGATGGAGATTTTTGCAATCCCGTTATAGTATTGAAAAAGGATATCCTCGTAGGTCTTAATGGTTTCCCAAGGGAAAGATGAAATCATATGTTTAATCGTTTTTTTCGTTGTATTCTACCTCCCAGGTATGGTCGGCTAATAATTTTACTTTGGCTAAATAACGGCTATATTTAAAGGAACGGCCCCATTCTTCTGGTGCCACTAAGGACATCAAGTCAGAACCATCTTCTTTTTCGTATAAATAATAAGTCTCGCTGATGATGGGTTCGAATCCCATGGCTGCGTCATAAATACGCTCGGAAATCTCTTTTCTGTCTGCTAATAATTTAGCCTGACGTGCAAGAACCTCCATTTGCTCGTATAATTGGTTCATTTGTCGATCCGTTTGTTGGCGCATGGCTAAAACAGAACGTCCTTTTACTTTACCCATATCATCTGGTTTGATGACAGCTCCTCCAGCCGTATGGGCGTACGGTAATAGGCCGGGATTTTCGGCTACTTTGTCTGGATTAATGGGATTTAAGAAAGGGTCTTGTGACATAATGGGTTGGGCTTAACGATTACCCTTTATTAACTTACGAAATTAGATAATGTTTGGTTAATTTTGGAAAGAATCTGTGATTATATGCGCATCCTGCCCTCTCTTTTATCAGAATTACCTCCAGCTGAATCGGAATTCGAACAACTCGTGTTCGATTTTTGTAAGTTATGGCGTTCAGGGGCGAAATCGTTCTTATTTCATTCTTCAGGTTCTACCGGAGATCCGAAACCGATTCACCTTTCTCGAGAGCAGCTCTATTCTTCTGCAAAAATGACGGGTGAATGGCTTCATCTGGAAAAAGGGGATGTCGTTTTATTATCCCTTTCCCCCTCTTACATTGCGGGTGCAATGGTTTTAGTTCGTGCTTTGGTGCATGATTTATCGCTTATTTTAGTGGAGCCCTGCCAAAACCCGCTTCTTCAAATTCCTCCCACTCCTATTCACCTAGCTTCTTTTGTTCCTACACAATGGTCGACTATCCTAGATTATGCTGTAGACTTGAATTTGTATTTTAAGGAGGCCAAAGGTATTTTATTGGGAGGCGCGCCCGTTCCAGATTCATTGCGAAAGGAGTTTGGATTTCCAGTGTATGAAACTTATGGAATGACCGAAACCGTTTCTCATATCGCGTTTAGAACTTGGAATCAGTCCGAATTTCAAATTTTACCAGGAGTTCAAATTGCACAGAATGACGAGAATTGCCTATTAATCTGTGCCCCGATGACGGAGAACAAGTGGATTGAGACGCGTGATGTGGTGGAAATCGTAGAACCGGGGCGTTTTAAGTTAACAGGTCGTTTAGATCGAATCATAAATTCAGGAGGATTAAAGATTCAACCGGAGAAAATAGAAGAAGTATATCGATCAGTAATTGAAGCTCCCCTATTTGTTGCAGGGATTCCGGATGAGTTTTGGGGCCAAAAAGTAGTCTTGTTGGTCGAAGCAGCTCAAATGCCTCTTTATAATGAGAAAGCGGTTCAAGAACGTTTGAATTCTTACGAAGTCCCTAAACAGGTGGTTTGTCTCCCCGCTTTTATAAAAACCCCGAGTGCTAAAATTGATACGTTGAAAACCGTAGCTTTGTATCTTAATTCCATTTAAATGAATCCGAATAAATTATCTCGCAGCTTTAAACTGTTTTACGAGTCGCCCATCAATGTGCCTGCTCCTTATCATTTAGAGGCTGTTTTTACCTTTTCGCAATTTGATACATCTACCCCAGGTGTTGAGATTGAAATACAGTACATCGATCGTTCGGATTTTTCTCGAGAAGAATTAATTGCAGACGGTTTAGTGCCAGATGATCAATGGACATACAAAGGCGAATTGCCCTTAGTTTGGCGTGATCGATTAATGCCGCAGTTTCAAGAGTATGTGACAGGATCTTGTTCTCCAAAAGACCAGGAACCCTTTATTACCCTCGAAGCAAATGATACGACGCCTAATGTGCCCTTGTATTTAGAGCCGCAGGAGACTTTGATTCAGGAGTTTATGCAGGCTATGTTTGAAATAGATGGCCGTGAATTACCGCTTTATCTTGGGTTTCAATTCAAAGATCGGGCTGGTAATTGGCGTAAGATTGAGGGAGAAATGTCATTCGCCTCCTTGAGTTTTTCGTATCTTGATAGCGAAGAAGGGCAAAAGTCTTTTTCAAATTGGGATGAATTGCAGGAATTAATGAATCATGTGTTTATTGCCGAATTTCAGGCGGATAAAGCAAATCAAAACTGTAAATCAGCTAGTTTAGCGGTTTACCCAGGAGATGGTTTATGGTATGTGGCGGGTCATTCCTTGCGCAAGCCGAGTGGAAACAATTATTATTTTGATGAGTTAGAGGAAAAATTACAATTCATTTTTTAACTATGGAAGATCAAATTTTAGAAGTCCTTGCCTTACAAAAGACCGCTTTACTTCGCCTGAGCACCTCTAGTGCAGAGGAGCGCATCGCTAAGTTGCGTAAAATTGAATCGTATTTGCTGCAGCACAAGGAAGAATTGTGTGATGTGATGTACCAAGATTTTAAAAAACCAGCCTCAGAAGTAGTTATTGCTGAGATGCTAGGTGTTAAACGTGAAATTAATCACACCATTAAGCATTTGAAGTCATGGATGAAACCGAAATCTGTTTCTACCCCCTTGATGCTTCTTGGCACAAAAGGTCTCGTTCAATATGAAGCAAAAGGACTTTGTTTGATCATTTCACCCTGGAATTATCCATTTAATTTATCTATTTGCCCTTTAGTGCATGCGATTGCGGCAGGTAATGCGGTGATTTTAAAGCCTTCCGAATTAAGTCCAAACACGTCAGGTTTTATTAAAAAGATGATTTCATCGCTTTTTGATAAAAGTGAAGTGGCCGTTTTTGAAGGTGATGCCTCTGTTTCTACGTTTCTTTTAGATCAAAAATTTGATCATATCTTCTTTACCGGAAGTCCGGCGATCGGAAAAGTCGTTATGGCAGCTGCGGCGAAGCATTTAACTTCAGTTACCTTGGAATTAGGTGGTAAATCTCCTGCTATCGTTGGACCAGACGTGATTGTCGAAGAAGCGGCGGCTAAGATTGCTTGGGGTAAGTTTTTGAATAATGGCCAAACTTGTATCGCACCCGACTATTTATATGTGCACGAAAAGAATTATTATTCTTTCTTACAGGCTTTAGAAGCTACAGTGGAGACTTTCTATGGGGCGAATGTGGCAAAAAGTAAGGACTATGCGCGTATTGTCAACAGACGCCATTTTGATCGCATAGCCTCGCTTTTAGAAGATGCGAAAGAAAAGGGCGCTCAAGTGTTATTTGGTGGTATTATTGATGCAGATGATTGTTTTATATCCCCTACCGTATTGACTAATTGCACTCCGGATATGCGCATTTTGCAAGAGGAGATATTTGGCCCTATCCTACCTATTATGTCTTTCAAAGATGAATTTCAGGTAACGGCTGACATTCGTTCTGGGGATAAGCCACTCGCTTTATATGTCTTTTCAACGAATACCGAATTCAATCAATATATCTTGAATAATACAAGTTCAGGTACGTCTGTATTGAATGATTGTTTGATTCAATTTGGTCATAATGAGTTACCATTTGGTGGTGTTAATCACTCAGGCATAGGTAAGTCAGGTGGGCACTATGGTTTTGTGGAGTTCTCTAACCAAAAATCGGTGGTGATTCAGCGCACGAATTTGTTAAAGAATTTCTACCCACCGTATGGGGTTAAAGTCCGTTGGATGATTGATTTTGTATTGAAATGGTTATAAGGTTTCTGTTTCTTTTAGGTAGTTTATTTTTATCTGCTTGCAGTACTTCTCCCGACTCTAAAGGAGAGAATATTCCAGATAAAGCGGCGATTCAAAATGGCCAAAATCCCTTAAAAAACGTTCAGTTTTTATCGCAACAGATTGAAGATCAGCCGAGTGCTAATTTGTATTTTCTACGGGCTAAAAATTACCTTCTCTTGCATGCTTACGGTTTAGCGGATCAAGATCTGGAAAAAGCCTTGCGAGATAATCCCGGAGAGCCCGCTTATTTAGATTTATCTGCGCAATTAAAGCAGAAAGTCGAAGATTATGCTACCTCCATCGATCGCGCAAAATTAACAGAGGCATCTGAGTTGAATTCCATTCGGAATAGCCTTTTATTAGCTCAGAACTACTTTATTACGAATCAGAATAGCTTAGGTCGCTCCTATGTAAAGAAAGTGGAAAGTTCCCTTTTATCCGAAAAAGAGCGTCCTATTTTAAAGGCGGTTAAGGATTTTGCTGTATCTGATTCATCTCGCTTGTATGCACTCATGAATGGAAAGCCGTCGGATGAATCTCCTTTAGTCTATGTGTATTACGATCAAGGACTATCGTCCATTCCTGAATTAAAGTACCAAAAAGAAATCCTCCAAAGCTGGAAGAAATACCCAATGGATCCCTATTTTATGCGTTTTTGGGCACGTTTTCTCGTTAAAATGAAGAAATACGAGCAGGCGGCTTTAGTATATAAGCAAGTGTTGAAGATTTATCCTAAAACAAAGTCTTTAAAGGCAGAGCTTGTCTATTTTGATTTAGCTAAGCAGGGATTGTTGCCCACTAAACGAAAAGAATCCCTTTCTGATTCTTTGGCCAATCCTATTGATTCTATTTCCCAAAATTAATCAGGTGCTCAAATCAATACATTGCGCCTTAATTTGTACCTTTGCACAAATTTTTTTAGAATGATAAAAATTACCTTTCCCGACGGTCAAGTCAGAGAATTTGAAAAAGGAATCACTCCTTATCAGGTTGCATTACAAATTTCAGAAGGTTTAGCACGTAATGTGTTAGCGGCTAATTTAAATGGCGAAGTAGTGGATTCCTCTACTCCTATTGATGCAGATGCCTCTTTGCAATTACTTACTTGGAATGATACGGAGGGTAAGAAGACTTTTTGGCATTCATCAGCCCATTTACTTGCCGAGGCAATTGAGGCTTTATTTCCAGGAACAAAATTTGGTATCGGTCCAGCTATCGAGCAAGGTTTTTATTACGATATCGACTTAGGAGAACACGAATTCGGTTCGGATCAATTCAAGGCTATTGAGGATAAAATGCTCGAATTAGCTCGGGAAAAGAACGAATACGTTCGTACTTCGGTTTCTAAAGCCGATGCGATCTCCTATTTCAAAGAAAAAGGTGATGAATATAAATTAGAACTAATCGACGGTCTAGCAGATGGTTCGATTACCTTCTACAATCAAGGAAACTTTACGGATTTATGCCGTGGACCTCATATTCCGAATACGGGTTTTATCAAGTCTGTTAAGTTGATGTCTGTCGCTGGTGCCTATTGGCGTGGTGACGAGAATCGTAAGCAATTGACGCGTATTTATGCGATTACCTTCCCTAAGGCCAAAGAATTAGAAGAGTATTTGACTTTATTAGAAGAGGCTAAACGCCGTGATCACCGGAAGTTAGGTAAGGAAATGGAATTGTTCGCCTTCTCTGAAAAAGTGGGAATGGGACTTCCTTTATGGCTGCCTAAAGGAACTTTATTAAGAGAGCGTTTAGAAAATTTCTTGCGTCGTGCTCAAGTGAGAGCGGGTTATTCACCTGTCATTACTCCGCACATTGCGAGCAAAGAATTATATGTGACTTCTGGTCACTATGCGAAATACGGAAAGGATTCTTTCCAACCTATTCATACGCCTGATGAGAATGAAGAATTCTTCTTAAAGCCGATGAATTGCCCTCACCACTGTGAGATTTACAAGACGAAGCCTCGCTCTTACAAAGATTTACCTTTGCGTTTAGCGGAATTCGGTACGGTATACCGTTACGAGCAAAGTGGTGAATTACACGGTTTAACTCGTGTGAGAGGGTTTACGCAAGATGATGCGCACATTTTCTGTCGTCCAGACCAAGTGGAGGATGAATTTATGAAGGTAATTGACCTTGTGTTATACGTATTCAAGGCTTTAGGTTTTGACTCCTATTCTGCGCAAGTTTCCTTACGTGATAAAGAAAATAAGGAGAAGTACATTGGTAACGATGAAGATTGGGATCGCGCTGAATCTGCGATTATTCGTTCAGCGGAAGAAAAAGGCTTGCCTTATGTGATTGAATATGGTGAAGCGGCATTCTATGGCCCTAAATTAGACTTCATGGTGAAGGATGCTTTAGGTCGTAAGTGGCAGTTAGGAACCATTCAAGTGGATTACCAATTACCGCAACGTTTTGAATTAGAATATACCGGAGCTGACAATGCAAAACACCGTCCGGTGATGATTCACCGCGCTCCTTTCGGTTCATTAGAGCGTTTTGTAGCTATTTTGATTGAAAATACGGCGGGTAACTTCCCATTGTGGTTATCTCCTGATCAAATCGCGGTACTTCCTATTTCAGAGAAATACGAGGATTATGCGAATGAATTGTATTTACGTCTACAGGAAAAGGATTTACGTGGTTATGTCGATCACCGGAATGAAAAGATGGGACGTAAGATCAGAGATGCAGAAATCGCTAAAGTGCCTTTCATGATTGTGGTAGGTGAAAAAGAACAAGCGGAAGGTGTCGTTTCCGTTCGTAAGAAAGGCGATGGAGATGTAGGATCGATGACTTTGGATGCTTTCATCGCTATGGCGCAGGAAGAAATCCAGTCTTTAACCTATGAAAAATAAGTGCTAATGCGTGATTTGCTTGCAATTGCGTTAATTTTGATTTAGCTTTCGATTTAATATATATTAAACCCATTTTATTTTATGGCTTTACGCCCGAATAACAATTACAGAGGAAATAAAAGAGAAGAAGAACCTTATCGTATCAATCAATTGATTCGTGGTGTCGAAGAAGTTCGATTAGTAGGTGAGAATATTGAGGTGGGTGTTTATCCCTTCGCGAAAGCGCTAGAATTAGCGACAGCGCAGAGTTTAGATTTAGTGGAGATTTCTCCTAAAGCGGTCCCTCCTGTTTGTAAGATCATTGATTATGCTAAATTCAAGTACGATCAAAAGAAGAAGCAAAAGGAAATCAAGGCTAACGCTACCAAAACAGTGATCAAAGAAATTCGTTTCGGTCCTAACACGGATGAACACGATTTCAATTTCAAATTAAAGCACGCGGTTAATTTCTTGAAAGAAGGAGCAAAAGTGAAAGCTTATGTGCACTTTGTGGGTAGAACTATCGTGTTTAAAGAGCGTGGTGAAATGTTATTATTGAACTTCGCTAAAGGTTTAGAGGACGTAGGTAAGCCAGACGATATGCCTAAATTAGAAGGTAAGCGTATGAGCATCATCTTCTCCCCTAAAGCTATCAAGAAATAATTTTCAAACGGATGCTGGAATTATAGGGTAATTTTCATTACTTTTGCATTCCAAATTTCAAAATTTAATTTTTACATAATTATCAAACAATGCCAAAAATTAAAACTAACTCTGGAGCGAAAAAACG